>JAZGIK010000153.1:0-3685 GCA_036482035.1 Hydrothermarchaeaceae archaeon (SeqCode)
GATTGAATTGATTGAGACCATTGGTTTTCAATATAATTATTATAACTGGTTACGTTTTTTATCTATACTACAATGAAGCTCAAAATTGCGCTGGCCCAGATTAATCCCACTGTCAGGGATTTGGATAACAATGCTGGAAAGATTGTCCAGTACATTGAACCAAAGGCATTGGGGGCTGGCAGGAGAATGCCCATAACCAATAAATACGACGGATAGTAACAGGTTAGCAGGTGATTTGAAATGGAAATAGAGGGAATCGAATTTCCGGACGACTGTTTCTACGAAAGCTCTGGCAGCTATTTGTGGGCAAAACAGGAGGGAGACAACGTCCGTGTCGGACTGTCAAATCTCGGGCTGACCTTGGCAGGAGACCTCGTCTATATCGAACTCCCGGCCACAGGAGATGCCGTAACTGCAGGAGAGCCTTTCGGAGTGGTGGAGACCGTAAAGGCCACGGCAGAGCTCAACGCTCCTGTTAGTGGTGAGGTTTTAGAGGCCAATCAGGGAGTTGCAGACGACCCTTCCACCCTCCATGATACCCCATGGGTTATAGTCGTAAAACCGACAAATTTTGACGAAGACCTCAAAAATTTGATGAATATTAAAAAGGCAGAGGAGTATTTTACTGGAGAGATTGAAAAGGCTAAAGAGGAAGAGCTCCTTGAATAGCGAGACGACGAACTACAGGGAGAGGGTCTATACATGCTACCAGTGCGGCATCTGTAGCGGTGGCTGTCCAGTTGCCAGCATTGAGATGGGCTTCAGACCAAGAGAAATAGTGCAGAAAACCCAGCACGGGAAAATCCCAGAACTCGTAAACAGCAGCACAATATGGATGTGCGCCGCATGCTATAACTGCTACGAGCAGTGCCCACAGAATGTTAAAGTCACTGACGTGATAATGGAGCTTCAGAGTGAGGCCCTAAGGGAGGGAGTGGCACCCAAAAAGTTCCAGAAGGTTATGGGGATGGTATATAAAAACGGGCTCACAAGTACCCTCGTAGGTTTCGTTTCGAAGCAGAGGGAGAAGGCCGGCCTGAAAGAGCCTCCAAAAGTCAACGTAGACGCTGCACAAAAAATCATGGAAAAGACAGGTTCCGTGGATCTTTTGAAGAGCGAGGGGGACGAGAAGTGACAGACAAACATGCCCTCTTTTTGGGATGCACCATTCCCACAAAGGAATTCAGTTATGAGGCATCGCTGAGAAAGGTATGCGCTGAATTGGGAATTGAACTTGCGGATATGGAGGGCTATATATGCTGCGGCTATCCCTCGGAGACTCCGGTGGCACACGACACGTGGCTCGCTATGTCTGCCTACAACATTGCTATTGCAGATGAGATGGGGCTTGACATGGTGGTACCCTGCAACGGCTGTTACGGTGCTCTAAAAAGGGCCAATATGGTTCTCAAGGAAGACGCAAACGAGAGGAAGCGCATAAACTCCATCCTGAAAGACACAGGAAAGGAATTCAAGGGAGAAATCGAGATAAGGCATTTGATAGAGGTCCTTTACTCGAAAAAAGACGAGATAGCAAAATGCATAAAAGGACCCATGAAACTCGCTGTCGCAGGCCATCTAGGATGCCACATAATAAGGCCCAGTGAGATTATGCAGCTCGATAATCCGCACATCCTTGACGAGATGATAGAGATCACCGGTGCAGAGAGCGTGGATTATATAACAAAGGATAAGTGCTGCGGCAATGTGCTGAGGGGTCTCGAGGAACAGCTCTCATTAGAGATATCAAAGCAAAAGCTTGCAGATATAAAAGGCGCTGGCGCAGACTGTATGATAACCATCTGTCCTGCCTGCCACGTTCAGTACGACCTCGGGCAGATGGAGATCAAGACGAAATACAAGGAAACCTACGATATCCCTGTCTTACATTATCCCCAGCTTTTGGGAGTGGCCATGGGCATCAGCGCAGAAGACCTGGGGATTCCTTTCCTCAAGGTCAAAGCAGATGAAATGCTGAGCAAGTGTTAGGCATCACAACATAGATATTCTAGTTTTGCGAGTTCTGGCCATGGAGACAGATGTTGCCGTCGTTGGGGCTGGACCGGCAGGCTCTTCTGTTGCAAAGTTTGCGTGCGAATTGGGGCTGGATGTCCTGGTATTGGAACGAAAAAAGGAGGTGGGATTTCCGTCCCCGTGCGCCGGATATGTGTCGAAGCTCGTTTCGAGATACTTCCATGTCGATAGAAGGTGCATCCAGCAAGAAGTGAGGGAGATGAGGACATACTTTCCAAGCGGAAAGGTCCAGATCGCTGGCATGCAGGGATGGATTGTAGACAGGTCACTATTTGATAGATCACTGGGGATGCAGGCAGCAGATGCCGGCGCAAAGTTTCTTCTTAACACGAAAGCCACTGGACTCCTTAAAAAAGACGGTATCGTGAATGGCGTTGTATACACAAAAGACGGCAGAAAAGAGGAGGTTCGATCAAGGGTTGTCGTGGGGGCGGACGGCGTACTCTCAAGGGTTGCGAGGTGGGCGGGCCTTCCCACCCAGAGCAAAGAGGACATAGCGATATGCCCCCAGTACGAGATGGCAAACGCGGAGCTGGAGGACCCTACTGTGACCGAGACCTATTTTGGTGTAGATTACGCTCCCGGGGCCTATGCATGGGTCTATCCCACAGGCAAAAACAGCGCAAAGGTAGGGCTGGGAATTAAAAAATCTCTTGCGAAATTAAAGCCGAAGGAGTACCTCGAGAAATTCATCGGAGAGCACCCCATTGCCTCGAAGAAGTTCAAGAATGCTAGGGTAATAGATACGCTCACGGGTCTAGTTCCGGTGGGAGGACCTCTGCAAAGGACATGCTCCGACGGAGTGCTCTTGGCCGGAGATGCAGCCGGAATGACCGATGCAATCTCTGGTGCTGGCATCATCAGCGGGATTCAGGCAGGAAAGCTTGCTGCAAAGGCGATAAGTGACGCCATCATTGAAGACAATACCTCACGAGATGGGCTTATGAAGTATGAGGACCTCTGGAGAAAAATCCTTGGCAGCCGCCTCGAAAGGTCTCTCAAAAAAAGAAGAATAGTCGACAGGGCATATTCGTCTGATGCAGAGCTTGAGAAAGTATTACCAAAAACATGGATAACTTTTAAGGAATTTTGGAGAAGTTAAAATTCTAAACCCTTCGCATTCCTGATAAAATCCTCAACTTTACTGACATCCTTCCTCCCATCTGCGTTCTCAACGCCGCTTGCAACGTCCACAGCATAGGGCTTCACGGTCTCTCTCGCTTCTTTCACATTTTCCGGGTTGAGGCCCCCTGCCAGAAACACTGGAATTTCTGTTGACTCTACAATCCTACTTGAAATCCCCCAGTCGTGTGCAATACCGCTTCCACCGGCCTTCTCTGTTGCCGTGTCGAGGAGTATCATATTGGCAAATTTTTCATAATCTCGCGCTTTTTTTATCGAATCTTCATTCACATGAACGGTTTTTATTATTTTACATGGCACTGCACTTTTTAGCTCTTCAACAAATTTGGGGCTTTCGTCTCCATGCAGCTGCATATACGGGGCCCTCACAGCTTCGTAAAGCTCGACGGCTTCTTCGACGGTCTCTGGCATTATGACCATGACTCCCACTGCAGGTGGCTCGATTGAGCGGATAATCTCCACCGCTGTTTCTCTTGAAACCTTTCTCGGGGTGTCCACAGACACTTCG
>JAZGIK010000154.1:0-6799 GCA_036482035.1 Hydrothermarchaeaceae archaeon (SeqCode)
CTGATTTTTATTATTCCTCTTCCAGTCTCATATGCGTCCAGAATCCCTTTACGTCCCAGAATGAATCCACCTGTTGGGAAGTCTGGGCCCTTTACCTTAGTCATGAGTTCCACAAGTTCTGCATCCGGATTTTCAATCAACATCGCAGTAGCATCAATGACCTCGCCCAGGTTGTGCGGAGGGACGTTGGTCGCCATTCCAACTGCAATGCCCGAAGAGCCGTTTACGAGCAGATTTGGAAGCTTTGCAGGCAGTATTGAAGGCTCCTCCAAAGACTCGTCGAAATTAGGAACGAAATCCACGGTCTCCCTATCAATGTCTGCCAGAAGTTCCTCCGATATTTTCTGGAGTTTTGCCTCTGTATATCTCATGGCCGCAGGCGCGTCTCCATCCACAGAACCGAAATTTCCCTGGCCGTCTATGAGTGGATACCGAAGAGAAAAATCCTGGACCATCCGTGCAAGCGCATCATAAACGGATGTATCTCCATGCGGATGGTATTTGCCTAGAACTTCACCAACAATCCTTGCAGATTTTTTGTGCGACCTGCCAGAGCTCAGGCCCATGTCCTGCATTGCATAGAGGATTCTCCTGTGTACCGGTTTTAATCCATCTCTAATATCTGGAAGTGCCCTGCCAATGATTACGCTCATGGCATAATCTATGTAGGAGCGCTTCATCTCGTCCTCTACTCTTACAGGGACGACTATCTCTCCAGTTGGTATTTCTTCTGCCGCCATGGTATCTAAATGTCAAGCACGCTTACGTCTTTGGCATGTGCCTGAATGAACTCTCTTCGGGGCTCTACTTTATCGCCCATCAGGATTGTGAATATCTCGTCTGCTTTCATGGCGTCCTCAATGGTTGCCTTCTTTATAGTCCTCGTTGCCGGGTCCATCGTCGTCTCCCACAGCTGATGTGGATTCATCTCCCCGAGGCCCTTATAGCGCTGGATTGTCACACCAATCTTCCCCCTCTCTATGACATGCTCTATCAACTGCTCGGCTGAACCAATTTTAATTTTCTTATCACCTAATTTTATCATCAAGGGTTGTTCTTTGGAGATCCCAATTTCTCTGTGGACATTGATTAGTTTTTTAAATTCGAATGATTCCAAAAGTTTTTGATCAATGCTTCCTTTCATTCCTTTTATGACATATGAGTACAGATATCCGCCCTCTTTTTTCTCGATGTTTATTTTGAATTCATCTGATTTATCTAACGTTTCAATCAGCTTAAGGACTTCCTGAATAACTCTATGTGAGTCCTCCCCATATCCTCCTTCGATGCTGAGATAAGCATCAAGTAACATTTGAGGTATCCCTTTCCCCTTTATACTGTCGCTTAAGTTTTTGAATTCAATAAGTTTTTTCAAGAGGGGTTTTATTTCGTCTTCGGTAAATTGCCTGTCGGCTGTTTTTGAAAAAAATTTGAGATCTTTGAAACCAAAATTCGCTATACATTCACTCAATTCTCTGTCAGAATATACGTATGCTTCAGATTTTCCTTTCTTTACCCTGTAAAGCGGCGGCTGTGCTATGTATATGTATCCGGCTTCGATTAAGGGCCGCATTTGCCTGAAAAAGAACGTCAGAAGCAGTGTGGTTATATGTGCTCCGTCAACGTCTGCATCAGTCATTATAATAATCTTGTGATACCTGGCCTTTGTGGAGTCGAAATCCTCCTCTCCTATGCCTGCGCCAATCGCGGTTATCATGGTGCGGATTTCTTCGTTTTGGAGCATCTTGTCCATCCTGGCCTTCTCGACGTTGAGTATCTTTCCGCGAAGCGGCAGTATCGCCTGATATCTCCTGTCCCTGCCCTGCTTTGCAGAGCCGCCGGCTGAATCGCCCTCCACTATGTAAATCTCGCAAACCGCCGGGTCCTTCTCGGAGCAGTCTGCAAGCTTTCCTGGCAGAGAGCCTCCGTCAAGCGCGCTCTTTCTCCTAGTAAGCTCTCTGGCCTTTCTTGCTGCAGCTCTTGCCCTCATAGCAAGAAGGGACTTTTCCACGACCTTTTTGGAAATTTCCGGATGTTCCTCTAAAAATTCGGAAAGGCCCTCGCCCATAAGGGACTCAACTATCCCTTTTATCTCCATGTTTCCCAGCTTCATCTTCGTCTGGCCCTCGAACTGGGGATTCGGAAGTTTCACGCTGACTATTGCGGCCAGGCCTTCTCTGGTATCTTCCCCGGAAAGCGACTCCCCCTCTTTAAATATCTTGTTGTTCCTGCCGTAATCATTGATCAATCTTGTCAGTGCCGACCTGAACCCGGCAAGGTGCGTGCCGCCTTCTATGGTGTTAATGCTGTTTGCAAAGGAATAGATGTTCTCTCTGTACCCATCGTTGTACTGCATCGCAACTTCCAGTTGTACGCCGTTTTTTGTCTTTTCGATGTAAATGGGCTTCGGGTGTATGGAATTTTTGTTTTTGTTTAGGTACTGAACGAACTGGACTATCCCTCCTGAGTAATGGAACGTCACCTCCCCTTCGTGCCTTTCGTCTGCAAATCTGATTTTTACGCCCTTGTTTAGAAATGCCAGCTCCCTCAGCCTGTCTGCAACAGTGTCGAATTCAAATTCTGTCGTGTCGAAAATAGACGCATCTGGCATGAACGTTGTCCTGGTACCGGTCTCTTTGGCCTCTCCTTTGACTTTGAGTTTCGATGCCGCCTTTCCTTCTTTATAACTC
The DNA here is from genome assembly GCA_036482035.1 of Hydrothermarchaeaceae archaeon (SeqCode). GTDB lineage: Archaea > Hydrothermarchaeota > Hydrothermarchaeia > Hydrothermarchaeales > Hydrothermarchaeaceae > JAHJSX01. The sequence goes on from JAZGIK010000154.1 coordinate 2,691, forward strand.
TGATAATACACCTTGCCATCGCGATTTACCTCTACCTCCGCCCACATGGAAAGGGCATTTACGACTGAAACACCAACCCCGTGAAGTCCTCCAGAAATTTTGTAGACTTTGTTGTCGAATTTTCCGCCTGCGTGCAGGGTCGTCATCGCTATCTCCACGCCTGGCTTTTTCAGCTTTGGATGGATGTCCACTGGTATGCCGCGCCCGTCATCCGACACCGTGACGCTGTTATCTTTATGTATGACTATCTCAACATTCTTGCAGTATCCGGCAAGTGCCTCGTCTATGCTGTTGTCAACTACCTCATAGATGAGGTGATGAAGGCCTGAAAGCCCTGTAGTGCCTATGTACATGCTGGGCCTTTTGCGCACCGCTTCGAGGCCCTCGAGCACCTCGATTTGCTCCGCTTTGTACTGCTCTTCGTCTTTTGCCACTTTTTGTCCTCTTTTAGGCTAATTCTTTCCTTAATTCAATCAAACATAGCGGTCCCGGAAAAATACCTCTAGATAGAATATGTTTTTCATGCATATAAAGCTTGCCATTTTTTGTCAAAAAGCCTATATAAATGGGCAAATATAACATCATAATATGACATGGGTAGAAAAGTACCGCCCGGCAAGTCTTAAAAACGTTGCAGGCAACCCCAGAGCTATTCAAAAGGTTGTGAGCTGGATGGAGGAGTGGAGGGATGGCGTTCCGGAGAAAAAGGCAGTCCTTCTATATGGGCCTCCTGGCACCGGCAAAACCTCCGCAGCATACGCCCTTGCAAGTGATATGGACTACGATCTCATAGAGCTCAATGCCTCTGATACGAGAACGCAGGGGATTGTCAATAGGATAGTGGGCTCTGCCTCGACTTCCGGGACCCTGGGGCCAGTGGAGGGCAAGGTTATTGTCTTAGACGAGGTCGACGGCATCCACGGTAAATCTGACTACGGGGGTCTTAGCGCATTAAAGAAATGGATTAAGGCCTCTCATCAGCCGCTCGTATTGATAGCAAACGACCCGTGGTCACTTCCCAAGGAATTCAGGTCCTTGTGCGAGATGGTGGAGTTTAGAAAGATTGACCAGCGCACCGTTCTTAGGTTGCTAAAAGATATATGCACAAAAGAGGGCATCGAAACACAGGAGCAAGTGCTAAAAATAATAGCCACGAACTCCAGAGGTGACCTGAGGTCTGCGATAAACGACCTGCAAAGCCTCGCGGGAGGGAAAAGGAAGCTCTCTATAAAAGATCTGGATTCCCTTAAGATGAGGGATTCCAAAATCAGAATCTTCGACACGCTCAGAATGATTTTCAAAACCACCTCCATTGATAGGGCGAGAGAGGCTGTCTTCGACTCGGAAGAAGACCCGGATACAATAATGAAGTGGATAGTCGAAAATGTCCCCGCAGAATACGAAGACCCGGAAGAATTAAAGGCCGCATTTGACTGTATTTCCAAGGCTGACGTGTTTATGGGGAGAATATCGAGACGGCAGGACTGGGGCCTCCTGAAATATGTTACGGACCTCATGTCAGCCGGTGTTGCACTTTCAAAGAAAGACACATACAAAAAGTTCACGCGATATCAGTACCCAAAAACCTTCATCGTTTACGCACAGACAAAAAAGAAGAGGGCGATAATGGGCACCATTGCGGAGAAGATGGTCAAAAAGTGCCACGGATCAAAAAGGCTTGTGGAGCGGGAATTCTTCCCGATGCTCAAAACCATTTTTACAAAAGACCCGGATATGGGCGCAAACATCGCATCGCAAATAGAGCTAAACAGAGAGGAGATACAATTCTTCATCGGTGAGGAAGCACTTGCCAAGAAGATCGAAAAGAGGGCGCAAGACATAACAGCCGAAAGGATAAGGCACCAACTTAGAAGCGACAAACAGGTGTCCCTCTTTGAATTTGGGGGGGATAGTCAACCTACATAATAGGCTAAAGCTCCTCAAGCAAAAGCTCGTTTATCAGAGACTCCCTTTTCAGTTCTATCTGCCTTTTTAAAATATTCTTCCTGAGCCACTTCACTGAATAGTCATCGTGCTCAAATTCAAAGGGATAGTCGACTCTCCACAATACAAGATTCTCTGGCGGCAGTGGCAAAATCACATGGGCATGTTCTAGGTCCAGTAGCCTACTGATGTCTCCCAGATCCATTAGATCGTCTCCTACCAGCTTCAAAGCGTTGACCATTCTCCTTACCATCTGCCATAAAAAGCTCTCTCCAGAGATAGTAAAAACAAGAAAACCGTCGGCCTTTTTTATTTCAATGTTTTTTATGTTCCTTATAGGGTCCCGCCCCTCCAATTTAGCGAAGTTATGGAAGCTATGCTGGCCCTCTAATACCTTTGTGGCTTTTTTTATTTTGCTCGTGGAATATCCTTTGTCGTATAGGAAGTACTTGTAGGTCTTTGTGTGCGCTTCGTATCTCGGATTGAAGTTATCACCGACTTCCTTTTCCGCAAGAACCCGGATGTCTTCTGGTAATATGCTGTTTACTGCACTTGGAATTATTGTTGAATGACTGCTAAAAGCGAATACGTTTCCCAGTGCGGAGACGCCTTTATCCGTGCGGCATGCACATTTAAAATCTTTTACTGTGATTTTGAGCCTTTGCAGTGATTTTAAAAGCTCGCCTTCGACCGTGCGTTTATCTGGCTGTCTCTGGGAGCCAGAAAAATTCTTTCCGTCGTAGTAGACCTCAAGGGCCTGTCTCACTGTAATCCCTTAGCCCATCGCTTGATATCACGAACTTCGCTTTTAGCCCCTCGGGTATCGACCTGTGTCGTATAAGGATTGCCTCCCTCACACCCTTACCATCATTTTGCAGCTCGATGATTGCCTTGCTCCAGTACTTTAATATGTTGCCGCCTATAGGTTCTGCGCTACCGTCCTGCTGAGAAGAGTAAACTTGGTTTGTGACTATTACAGCAAGGTTGTGTTTTCTGGCCAGCTCACTCAATTTTGCAAGCTGTTTGCTCATCAACCTGTTCAAATTATGGATTTTGTCTTCCTCTGTCCCTATCCTGTAGAGGCTTACTGCACTGTCGAGTATTATGAGGCCAAACTTGTCGCTTATTACACTGCCGAGGTTTTCGATGATTTTGTCCTGCTCTCCAAAATTCGTCGGGCCAAAAAACAGGGTGTTCCTGATGAATTTATCAAACTCGCTGCCGGCTATCTGTTTCACCCTCTCTATGGAGTGGCCGCTTTCTGTGTCAATAAATATCACCTTCTTGCCCTTTTTTATGCAGCTCAATGCAACCTGCAGGCATATATTCGTCTTTCCGCTTGCCGGAGGGCCGTATATCTGGGTTATGGTCTTCGTTTCGACGCCACCGTTTAGTAGTTTGTCGATACAGCGTCCTGCTGGAATTTTCTCGCCATCAGGCTTCGATAGAAAGGGCTTTAGTTTGTCCATCTAACCTTCTCCCAAAAAGTCAGAAAGGGATACCTGCTTTACACCGTCATTGTCGAATACGGACGATATGCTCATCTCCAAAATGTCTATTCTCTGTCTTAAATAGTTGTCCAGGTTATATTGCTCTATGAGGTCTTTGGTCACCTGCAAGTATTTCTCGACGGAGCCTCTTGAAACCGTAAGCACGAGTTTCCCTCCACCGCACTTTCTGCAATTCCCGCTGAGCGGCACCCTCATATACTTTGCGTTGCAGCTTACGCAGCGAACGGTCTGCTTTGAAAATGCCCGCAGGTTTCCTGCAAGGTCTGGTAGAAAATGGCTTTCGATTACCCGCCTTGCTACGTCCCTCTCGTCGACGGCCCTGATTTTGCCTGCCAGTGCCAGCTGATGCTGGACCTTCTCAAACATTGTCCCAAGTGTCTTGTAAGAGCTCATATTGGGACCGGCCGCGATATCAGTCGTGTCGTGTGTAAATTTTAATCCGTAATGCTGTTCCGGTTTACCTATCCTGTCGCCGACTCTCTCTATCAACTTCACGACGTTCTGGGGCTTTGTATACGTGAGCGTCGATTCGTAAAACTCAAGCGGATATCTTTCTACTATATCCACGTTATGCACCTCGTCGTCTATTTCCCGCGGGTCGAGTTTTAATGTCAAAACCAGCGGCGCATCCATCTTTCCTCCTCTGGTGGCTGG
>JAZGIK010000155.1:0-2187 GCA_036482035.1 Hydrothermarchaeaceae archaeon (SeqCode)
ATCCGCTCGTTGTGGACCCCGTGATGGTAGCCGAATCCGGTGGGAGTCTCCTGAGAGATGACGCCGTTGAGACTCTAAAAAAGTTGCTGTTCCCAAAGGCCACTGTAGTGACTCCCAACGTCTCTGAGGCCAAGGTGCTTTCCGGCATCTCGATTAAAGGAATCGATGATATGAAAGATGCGTGCAGGATTATCTCGGAGCACGGGTGCAGCGTGGTGGTGAAGGGAGGGCATCTTCATGAGAAAATGGCTACGGATATACTGTTTCACGATGGAGAGTTTCACGAATATAGCACAGAGAGAGTAGGTGAAGGTGTCCACGGCTCTGGATGCGCCTTTGCATCTGCAATAACGGCAAGCCTTGCGAAAGGAGAAGACGTCATTCACGCCGTCAGTAGCGCCAAGTCCTTTATAGCAAAGGCAATCGCAACCGCTTATGCGCCGGGCAAAGGTATGATGGTGGTAAATCCGCTGGGGAAATCGCTTGCAAGTGCCGATGAACATGCTATAGTCAAAGAGCTAAGAAAGGTGGTAACCGATATCGAAAACACGGACTTTTACAGACTGACACCTGAAGTCGGCTCAAATATTGCATACGCACGTCCGGACGCCAAAACGCTTGAAGACGTCGCTGCTGTCGAAGGCAGGATAATAAAGGTTAAGAACAGGTCTATTGCAGTTGGAGATATTGCATTCGGAGGGTCGAAGCATGTGGCAACAATCGTGCTTGCAGCAATGCACTCTGACAGGGAGTACCGGTCCACCATGAACATAAAATACAGTGAAAAGACGCTTGCTGTTTGTGAAAGGCTGGAATTTAGCATCTCAAGTTTTTCTAGAGAGGATGAACCAGAAGGAAAAAGCAGCATGGAATGGGGCACGCGCCATGCGATCGAGAAGCACCGCTCTGTACCGGACATAATATACGACACAGGCAGTGTCGGGAAGGAGTCGATGATAAGGATTCTGGGGAAAAATCCGGGAGAGGTATTCGGGAAACTGAGGAGGATATTAAATGAAGCCTGAGTTCGCCATTCTCGGCCTTGCAATAATCATCCTGTGGGGCATGTGGGGATTCCTGTACAAATACGGAGTAGTGAAAGCCGGACTTTTGAGCGCTCTTCTTGCTACAAGCATGTTCTATACGGTTTTCAATGTTTTGGTAATTACGTATCTCTATAGAAGGGGAACGATCCTGCCTGTAGAAAGTACAACTCTCGTACTTATGGCAGGCACTGCCGCGGGCGTCACAGCATCGATTTTATTCCTGTATGCGCTCCAGAAATACCCTGGCAGTGTTGTAATTCCCATGACTGCGCTCTATCCTGCGGTGTCTGTGGTGCTCGCAGTTTTAATACTAAAAGAGGAGATTAAAGTGATTAACGCGGCGGGGATTGCACTCGCGATTGTCGCGGGATATCTGCTGGCGAAGTGATGGCAGTGGACAATATAGTGAGATGATTGAATGGCCACCATGGTAGTTGGAGACGTAAAACTTGAGCTCGATGAATTCGGATATCTGGTCGATTGGCAGGCATGGAGCGAAGAGGCCGCCAAAGCATTAGCAAGAAAAGAAGGCATTCTCCTCACAGCCGAACACTGGACGATTATTACCCTTATCAGAAATTATTTTGAAGAACGTAAAGACCCTCCAATAATCAAAATCCTTTTAAGTGATATTGAAAAGGAGATGGGGCCCGAAAAGGGAAACCTCAACTATGTATACTCTCTTTTTCCACAGGGGGCCGGCAAACAGGCCTTCAGAATCGCCGGGATTCCAAGGCCGAGGGGCTGCTGTATAGGATAACAGACGTTTCAGAGGGTATTTGAGTATATTATAAAATTCTAATATTCTTATAGATGGCATTGTTTTTCTCATATGTCATGATAGCCAAAGCCCAATTTACCGCCGACTACATCAAGGCTCTGGCCCACCCTACAAGACTGGCCATTCTTGAAACTCTGAAGGCCGGGGAGAAATGTGTCTGTGAGATTCTGCCTGAGGTGGGCCTCGAGCAGTCCAATGTCTCCCAGCACCTTGCGAAGATGCGGGAGAAGGGCGTCCTTGAGTCCAGAAAGGAGGGGAACAGCGTGTACTACAGAGTTAAGGACAGACGGATCTACGATGCCTTGGACACGATTAAGGACATAATCGTGGCGGAGATGGAGAAAACAAGTGCCATTGTGG
>JAZGIK010000156.1:0-2002 GCA_036482035.1 Hydrothermarchaeaceae archaeon (SeqCode)
AGCACAAAACTTACGACGATGGCCAGGCAAAATTCGATCAGGGCCATGATTGACTCTGGGCTTCCTGTAAAGGATGAGGACAGGCTCTATGACACGCTTGAGGAGATAATAAAAAAATACGGCTCGAATTATGGTAAACATTATGACCGGCTTTTAGAAGAACTGGGCCTTGAGACTGACCCGAAAATTATAGCTGCTGGCGTGGTCGCATACGAACACACCAAGGAGGGGTATCTCGTGCCGTTACCAGGGGTGATACCGACGCTTTTGACGCTGAAAGAGAGATATAGGCTTGGAATGATATCAAACGGGCTGGCTGTAAAGCAGTGGGAAAAGCTCATCGGACTTGGCATACATCATATGTTCGACGTAGTGGCAACTTCAGAGGAGGTGGGCTACGACAAGCCCCAGAAGGAGATATTCCTGTTTGCAACTGAAAAACTTGGCCTGTCTCCGGAGGAATGCGTAATGGTAGGCGACCGCCTCGATACAGACGTGCTGGGGGGAAATCTGGCCGGAATGCGCACGGTATATTTGAAGAGAGGAAAATACGGAGCGGATAAGCCGGAGACAAAAGAGCAGACTCCGGACTTCGAGATAGACGATTTCACGGAAATCACCGAGGTTTTGGAAACGAACAAATGAAAATAATTCCTGTAAGCGAGTGGGATGAGGGGGTAAAAGAGGCGTTGAATGCATTAAAAAGAGGGGGGCTTGTCATATATCCTACCGACACCCTTTACGGCCTGGGGTGCAGTGCACTTGACGAATCCGCAGTAGAGAGGGTGTTTACTGCAAAGAGGAGGCTGGTATCCACTCCACTGCCGATAGCTGTAAACAGCATTGAGACGATGAAGCAGTATGCGGAACTCCCGGACACAGCTGAAAAGCTCGCCAAGGCGTTTTTGCCAGGTGCTTTGACCATTGTTTTAAAAAAGAAAAATTTACCTGACATATTGACGGGGGGTCTGCCGGAAGTTGGGATAAGGATTCCAAAAAGCGATATTACACTAAGGCTACTTGAACTCTTGGGCGTGCCGATAACCGCAACGAGCGCCAACGCATCTGGAAATACACCTCCGGTGTCTGCAGAGGAAGCTGCGTCACAGATAAAAGAGGCAGACATTGTGCTGGATGGAGGGATATTGGGGGGCGGAGCCCCGTCCACCGTCATAGACCTGACAGGAAAACCAAAAATTTTAAGAGAGGGTGCTATCAAGAGGAGGGACTTGGAAAGGGTGATAGGCGAATTGGATTAGAGAGGCTTTCAAATGGACGATGAAAAATATAAGAAGGCAGGGAAAATAGCCGCCAGTATAATGGAAGAAGGCCTCAAAATGATAAAGCCCGGGGCAAAGTTGCTGGACGTCGCAAATGCCATTGAAGGCCTAATAAAAGAAAAGGGCGCAAAACCCGCGTTCCCTGTCAACATCTCTGTAAACGCAGTTGCGGCCCATTATTCTCCGGACGCCTGGGACGAATCCACTTTCAAGGACGGAGATTTAGTAAAACTGGACATAGGCGTACACCTAGACGGCTACATAGCAGATATTGCAAAATCCAGAGGACTTGGCGGAAACTCAAAGCTGATAGAAGCCTCTAAAGAGGCATTGAAAAATGCGATAGATGCAATAAAACCGGGAGTGATGACAAACGAGGTGGGGGCAGTGGTTGAAGACACGATAAAGGGCTACGGATTTAGGCCCATCAGCAATCTTACAGGACACATGCTCGCAAGGGGGAACCTCCACGCAGGCATTGTCATACCCAATGTAGATACAAGGCATGGAGATGTGATAGAGAAAGGACAGGTGTTTGCAATCGAGCCCTTCGCGACAGACGGTTTCGGTAGAGTGGTGGATGATGCCAATGCAATAATATTCAGATATCTCGCCGACAGGCCGCTTAGAATGAAGGAGGCCAGAGATATACTAAAATACGTAAAGACAAATTTCGGTACATTGCCCTTTGCCGAGAGATGGATATCCCATCTGGTGCCAAG
>JAZGIK010000157.1:0-2565 GCA_036482035.1 Hydrothermarchaeaceae archaeon (SeqCode)
CTGAAATCCTCGATGCAGTGAATAATCGGGGAGGAGCGGTTAAGAAGAGAGAAGATATTCACAAAATGGCTGAGTCTAATAGAGCTTTTGCTCATTATAGATGGTAGTCTTTCTTATTAAAAGAGAGAATTTTACTACAATAAAAATGGAGTATAGAATTGACCGTAAGACACCCAATCGGAAAGGTCAGAAACATCGGGATTATGGCCCATATCGATGCGGGGAAGACTACCACGACAGAGCGTATCCTTTTCTCTACAGGTATTACCTACAAGATAGGAGAGGTAGATGAAGGTACAGCGGTTATGGACTGGATGGCCCAAGAGCAAGAGCGCGGCATAACCATCACTTCTGCTGCCACTACCTGTTACTGGAAAAGTCACCGGATCAACATCATTGATACCCCTGGGCATGTAGATTTTACTGCCGAAGTCGAGCGTTCATTAAGGGTACTTGACGGTGCGATCGTCATCCTTTGCGGAGTGGGAGGAGTCGAACCTCAGTCCGAGACAGTATGGCGGCAAGCCGATAGATACCAGGTGCCTCGTGTCGTTTACATCAACAAAATGGACAGAGTTGGTGTTGACCCAGAAAGAGCCATAAAACAGTTGAAGACGAGGATTGGAGCTACCCCTCTGGTCATCCAGATGCCTTTAGGAAAAGAAGAAAATTTCAGAGGGGTCATTGATCTTATCGATATGAAAGAGATCGATTGGGGCGATGATTTATTAGGGACAAGAGTTGAAGTGAAAGACATTACTGATGAGTATAAAGATGAAGCTAAAGAAAAAAGGAATGAAATGTTAGAACTACTCAGTGATGTTGATGATGGTTTGATGGAAAAATATCTGGATGGTGCTGAAATACCTTCCGAAGAGATAAAGAGGGTTATCAGAAAAGGAACACTTTCCCTTCAATTCGTTCCCGTGCTCCACGGTGCCTCTTTCAAGAACAAGGGAGTTCATACTCTCTTGGATGCCGTCATTGATTACTTGCCTTCGCCCGTGGATGTTCCTGCAGTCAGGGGGCATCATCCCCGTACTTTTGACATCGAGACAAGAAGAGCCTCAGATGATGAGCCTTTCTCAGCTCTGGTTTTTAAAATCACCAGTGATCCTTTTGTCGGGGCTCTTTCTTTTTTTAGAGTTTATTCAGGAAAGGCAAAGGTAGGCTCTTTTGTTTTTAATGCAGCGAAGGGAAAAGACGAACGAGTCTCTCGTCTGTTAGAAATGCACTCGAATAAAAGAAAGGATGTCAAGGAGGTTCATGCAGGGGACATCGCTGCCCTGGGTTCCATGAAAAATCTCTCAACTGGAGATACTCTTTGTGTAAGGCATCATCCCATTGTCCTTGAGTCGATAACATTTCCAGAGCCTGTTGTATCAGCTGTTATCGAGCCAAAATCAAAAATTGAGCACACTAAACTGGCTGAGGCGCTGGGAAAACTCTCCAAGGAAGATCCCACATTCAAGGTCATACAGGATCCCATGACCGGTCAAACTCTTATTTTAGGGATGGGCGAGCTCCATCTGGAAGTTCTCATGGACCGGTTGGAAAGAGAGTTCGGAATCAAAGCGAATTTAGGGAAACCTAAAGTTGCTTATAAGGAAACAATTACTGCGGTTGCTGAAGGAGAGAGTAAATACATTCGGCAGACGGGTGGAAGAGGGCAGTATGGCCATTGTAAGATTGTCATTGAGCCGTTAAAGAGGGGAGGCGGGTCCACCTTCATCGATAACTCTAAGGAAGGCGTTATTCCTAAGGAATTTGTGCCTTATGTGGAAAAAGGTGTCAAAGAAGCCATGGAGACAGGGATCTTGGCTGGTTTTCCTGTGACCGATGTCAAAGTTACTCTCACAACTGGCTCATATCATGAAGTTGATTCCTCCTCTATTGCTTTTAAAATAGCAGGATCGTTAGCATTTAAGGATGCTGCTTCTAAAGCAGCTCCTGTTATTCTTGAACCCATTATGAGGTTGGAGGTTGTTTCTCCGGATGAATACCTGGGAGACATTGTCGGTGATATCAACGCAAGACGAGGAAAAATTGGTGAGATGGAGATGAGGGGCGGTTCAAGAGTGATCAAGGCCTTTGTTCCTCTGGATGAGATGTTTGGGTATGCCACGACGATGAGAACTATAACTCAGGGAAGAGGTTTGTTTTCCATGGAATTTTTTAATTACAAGCTAACACCTCTCCCTATTATGGAAGGGATAATCGCCCATGTCGAAGGGAGAATCCCGGTACATAGATAGAAGGAAGAAGGATTAAGGATTAGGGAGTAAGAATTAGGTGGTAAGTCGTAATAAGAAAATTTATAATGATAAAAGATTAAAAGAGAAGAAAACGGTAGTTAAATAATAATAAAATGAGGGATTATAAAACAAAAAAAGGAGGTAAAGGGAATGGGGAAAGCAAAGTTTGAGCGGACGAAGCCTCATTTAAACATAGGGACGATAGGGCATGTGGATCACGGCAAGACGACGTTAACATCAGCGATAACGAAGATATTGAGCAAGAAGCTGGAGGGCAAGGTAGATTACATAGAGTTTGATCAGATAGATA
>JAZGIK010000158.1:0-2518 GCA_036482035.1 Hydrothermarchaeaceae archaeon (SeqCode)
ATACTGGAAAAAATGAACAGAGGCTATATAGCGGCAGATTTTAAGAAAATCGTTTCCACCTTCAGGGAGGCATTTCCCGGACTGCAGTTATGGACTGATGTCATAGCGGGATTCCCAGGTGAAAGCAAGACCGATTTTCTCGCAACAGTAGAGCTACTGAAAGATATCCGGCCGGATTTTGTCAACATCTCCAAATACGGAGTAAGAGACAGCACGGCATCGGCAAAAATGAAGCAGCTTCCAACTGAAATTAAAAAGGAGAGGAGCAGAACCATTACCAGACTAGTGGAAGAAATGAGTCTGGAAAAAAACAAAGAATGGCTGGGCTGGAAGGGCGACGTATTAATAACCGAAAAGAAGGAAAATGCCTGGCTGGGGAGAAACTTCGCCTACAAGCCCATAATCGTTAACTCTGACAAAGAATTACTCGGGAAGGTCGTGAAGGCAAAAATTGTCGATGCAAATCTGACTGGTGAAATTTGCCAGTAACAGTAAAATAAGTAGAGAAGGCAGGAGGAAAAAAAGATGACTACTGTAGAGGTGAGTCAAAGTGCAGAATCCCTCCTACCCCCAAAATATATTCGAAATTTCTCGTATTTTTAGTTTCGTCTGTTTTTTCATACATAACGCACTACCATGCATAACCGATCGCCACACTCAAAGGAATTAAATACGATGTTATGTCATATCTTCTGCAAGATGCCGAAAGAAATAACGTTTCAAGTATCCGGAGAGGTATATGATCAATTAGAGGAAATAAGAGAGGACGGGGATTACGAATCAGTTGCTTTCGTTGTCAGAAAAGCTATTATCGAGTGGCTAAAAGAACGTGAGATACGAAGGCGCGGTGTTCCTGAAGTAAAATACATTAAGAAAAATGACTAGATTGTTTTTTAGACCTCCTTCAAAATAACGTTTATTTCACTGTTTATAACCAAGGAATTTTCTTTTTTTTCAAAGCGCCGGGGATGGGATTCGAACCCATGCTGAGCAAAAGCTCAACCGGCTCTCAAGGCCGGCGCCGTAGTCCGGGCTTGGCTACCCCGGCATTTTCCACATTCTCGGGTAGGTCCCGGGCTTCATTATCACCCTCTTAGTATTTATTGATATGCCGCTGTCTTCAATCAGCATGGTCTTTGTGTCCATGACTGCCTTTCCCAATCCGATTAGCTCCTCCTTCAGAGTAAACATTGCAGTTAAATCTCCTACATTTATGTCAGTGTCAAGTTTGCTTATGCCCGGCACCGCAAGGTCTGCGCCGTGGCATACGGCATCTACAGCGCCATCCCTAACTATTACTTTCGGAAGAAAGTCTATCGCCCTCTCCACCGGCAGGATGGCCTCTTTCAGGTATTTGTCGGTTCCGTTCTCTTTAAAAAAGGCATATGCGTCGATAACGTCGTGCAGTGTCATTGCATTCTCCTCTGTAAACGAACCGTTCTTTGTCCTTCGAAGCTCAAGCATCTGGGCGCCGCAGCCCACTATCTCGCCTAGGTCATAGCAGAGCTTTCTAATATAGGTACCGGCCTCACACCCTACTTTGAACAGGACATCCCTGCCGTCTACTTCCAAAAGATCCATATAATAAATTGTCCTGGTTCTCAACTGCCGTTTTACAGCAGATTTTACCGGAGGCCTCTGATAGATTTCACCTGTAAACTCTTTTAAGACGCGTTTTATTCCATTTTTGTTTGCATCGTCATGGAGGCGCATGAGGCAGACATACTCTTTCCCTGCAAGCAGGAAAGCCCGGGCAATCTTTGTAGACTCCTCGAGGGCAACAGGCAGTACGCCCGTCACTTTTGGATCAAGAGTTCCCCCCTGCCCTGCCTTCTTGAGGCCCAGAATGTCCTTCACCCAAAAGACTACCTCGTGAGACGTCGGCCCTGACGGCTTGTCGAGATTTATCATGCCGTATTTTATGTACTCTTCAAGGCTTCTTTCTTCAGGTATTTTACCAAAGTCAGGGTCTGTAGACGCTTTATCTCTGGTAACAAGTTTTCTTTTTACCTCAGAGGGCAATTTACCCATACTACGCCTCATCGGGAATTTTGACCTTTTTTAAGGCCTTTTCTACGTCCTTCCCTGATGCACCCTCTTTAATGTTCACAGTGACTTCCAGAGGGTCCAGGTGCCTTATGTTGCACCTTCGTCTTCTGACGTGAGGGGAATCCACCATCACGAAGTTTTTGTCTACTTTTTCAACTATCACGCAGGTTTTTCCGGTTTCCCTGCCAGTGATTTTTTTGCAGACCCTTCCTACATCCATATCATCACCTCATATAAGAGACGATTTTTTCTATTATTCCTGTAACTTCATCGGCGCCAAAGAGGTCCGTATTTATCACAACGTCGTAAGGTGACAGGTCGCGCAGATCGATGTCATATATATCCCTGTACCTCTTGAGTTCGCTATCACCCCTATCTCTGACATCTTCAAGGGCCTCCATATAATCCTTGCCCTCTCTGGTGCTCACTCTCTTTGCACGGGTCTCGAGAGGTGCCTTAAGCCAGACCT
>JAZGIK010000159.1:0-6039 GCA_036482035.1 Hydrothermarchaeaceae archaeon (SeqCode)
GCAGCCGAGATGGGAATCCAGAAGGTCATCAGATGGAAGAATATCTGCAGCGCATGTAAAAAGACATTCCCGCCTGATTTCAAAGGGAAGTGCACTGATTGCGGCTCGGAGCTAAGGATAGTTAGAACAACCCCCACATCTCCAGTGAGAGAACCATGATACTCATCGTTGACGACGATCCTGACGTCTTGTACACTGTGAAGGTCATACTTCAAAAAGAAGGGTTTGAGGTAGAGATGGCAAACGACGGTGAGGAAGCCCTGGAACTCCTCAAGACCCTCACACCCGAGCTAATTATCCTGGACGTTATGATGCCGAATGTTGACGGCTGGGGGGTGCTCAAAGGAGTCCGCAATGACGAGCGGCTGAAGGAAATACCGGTGGTGATGCTGACTGTAAAGTCCATCAAATCATACACCGTTATGGAAAGAGACGTTTTAGACATCATAAAATATCTCGTCAAGCCTTTTACGCGGGGGAAGATGAGTCAAGAGGAACTCATAGACAGAGGAGCCAGATTCTTCTGGATAGACAAGCCATTCGATAGAGAGACTCTCGTGAAGAAAGTCAGGACGATCTTGGAGGATTTTTGATTCCCTACATTAAGCTCGCTAACGTCAGGTTGATAGCGTTTTTGATATCCTTCATGCTCGCAACTTCGACAGGGCTGTGGATGTACCTGACAGGTACGGATACCACGCCTGACGGCACGCCTGCTCTCGTGAGGTGAATCGCTGTTGCATCCGTTGTGCCTCCCTCGCCCACGGAAAGCTGGTATTTAATCTTTTTCTTCTTGGCCGTCTTGATAAGAAGGTCCTTTATTTTCGGGTGGGTAATGAGTCCCCTGCCTCTGGCATCGGCTATTTCTATTACAGGACCACTTCCGGCCTTCAAAGCGCTCTCCTCCTCTTTTATGCCGGGATAGTCGCCTGTTGGGATTACGTCGACGGCAATTGCAAGATCAGGGTTTATCCGGAATGCGGACGTCCTGGCGCCCTTGAGCCCGACTTCTTCCTGGACTGTCCCGACTCCGTAGACGGTGTAATCTGTCTTTATCTTTTTCATGACCTCGATGAGTACCAGACACCCTATCCTGTCATCGAAGGCCTTTCCGGTCACGAGGCCGCCCTTTAGCTCCCTGAAGCACCTGTCGAATGTTACGTAGTCGCCTATGCCTACTCCGGCCTTCGCGGCTTCTTTGCTGTCTTTAAAGCCGGCGTCGATGAACATGTCTCTGTATTCAACGCCTTTTTTTCGCTCGTCATCCTTCATCAGATGCGGCGGCTTCGAGCCTATTACGCCTGACATTCTGCCTTTATTGGTGTGAATGAGCACCCTCTGGCTCACGAGGGTCTGGTCAAAAAATCCTCCAAGCGGTGTGAATCGGATGAAGCCCCTGTCATCGATGTGCTTTACCATGAGCCCGATCTCGTCCATGTGGGCCGCGAGCATGGCCTTCTTCTTGCCGTCCCCCTTTTTTGCGATGAGATTCCCCATCAGGTCTACTTCTATGTCACAGTGCTTTTTGAGCTCTTTTTTGATTATGTCCCGTACCTCGCCCTCCGAGCCCGGGATTCCGTGGGCCTCTGAAAGTTTCTTTAACAGCTTTTCCATATTTTTCGCTTCTGATTCTCTATCTGGGAGAATATAAATTTAATTGAACAAAAAATTCATTTTGTGACTATTAATTTTACCTATCTCGTAGCCTCTTTATTTATTTCGTCATACCAAGCTGGAAACTCTTCTTTCGCCTCTTCTTCCGTAATTTTGCCTGTGAATATAACATAGTTTATTGGAAACTTTCCTGGATAGAAGTGAGTTGCAGCATAATGGCTAGTGAAGTGTAGCAGTGCCATAATGCCAAACATACCGTGGATTGTAGCTACAGCAACCATATAATTCCTAGGCCAGATTTCCAAAAAATACCACGGGAACCAGAGGATCAATCCTGTTACAGTGAGGACAAATATCTCGAAGACCGTCCAGATGAGGCTTACTTTCATAATCCAATTGTACTTACCAGATCTTGGTTCTTTATCAGACCTATTAAAGCTGAATTCTATGTCTTGGTAGGCGTCTTTAGTATCGTCGAGTCCAAAAAATATTGCTCTCACACTACTTTTCCCATTAATTACACTCAAAACGTAGTAGGTTCCATAATATATTGACATCAGTATGAGAACAAAGGCAGCTATCCTATGGAGAAGCATGCTTATGTTGGGGCCTCCAAATACATTCATGAACCAGCGCATTTGCTCCCCAAAGGTAATAGGGAGGCCAGTTAGGAGTAATATTATTATGCTAGTTGTTATGACGAAGTGGGCAAACCGTTGGGTGGCAGACAGGCGCTCAATCATTCTTTCAGGGCTCATGTTCTGCTTCCTCCTTCATCTTTGCCTTTAATCTTTCGAACTTAAAGTAATCCATCGTAACCACTGAAATCGTAGTGATGGCATATGCGATGACGCATATCAACATTATGTTGTCAACGACCTCAACAGTTGCGTATCCCTGAACTTGTTTCTCCTGAACGGGTACTTTATCTACCGTAAAAAAAGGAACAAATTTTTCATCGGGTTTAGTACCTGCCAGATAACCAAACAAGTAAAAAGAAACTACTATCATTACTACGAACGATGCTGCCGTTATTTTTAGACTCATTTTTATCCTCTTAGATTATTTCTATTGGTACCCAATCTTTCCCGCAGTCCTTTTCCTTCGTTCAGCTGAAATCGCCTGAGCATCTCCACTAAGTAGCGACTTTGTAGCGCAGAAGCCGGCGCATTTGGGCTTTGCCTCTCTGAATATCATGTTGCCCTGTCCATCCTTCTGGTTGAAAGGCTGTACGCAAAACGAGCATTTGTCCATCTTGCCCTTGCTTCCAAATATTCCAGACGCCAGGAACTGCGGAACTCCGACGGGACATGTATACAAGCAATATCCACAGCCGATACACCTGTCTTTGTCATGCAACACTATACCATCGGCTCTGTTATACAAAGCATTTACAGGACATGTTTTAATGCAGGGGGCGTCGGCACAATGGAAGCATGTCATTGGCACGTTTATCTCTCCTTCTTCGCCCTCGTTTACTGTTACTACTCTGATTCTTCGAATTCCTCCCGGGACATTGTTTTGCGTTTTGCACGCTGCTTCACAACCTGTGCATCGAATGCATCTTTGATAGTCGACTAAAAATTTGTACGTAACCATATTTTATGCCCCCTTAAGCCTTCTAAGGGGGTTGGCAACATCCACCATCGGATGCACCTCCCATGGTTCCATCTTGGTAAAAACGCCGTCTTCAACGACGCCGACATAGCCGCATCCAACAGCACAGAAAGAGCAAATGCTTTTTATTTTTTCGACCGTGCTTGCAGGAGCGGCCTGTGCCATACCAAAGATTTCAGCGGGATTGACATCCCTAAATACTGTGACCATGTAAATTTACCACCATTCACTCATGTTCCCACTCGAAAAGTTGTTTCGCCAACCTGCGTTTCATGTCATCAGTTTTATTATAAAAAGTTTCGTATATATGATAGTATTAAAACAAAAAATTCATTTTGTGACTATTAAACAAATCCAATTGAACAAAAAATATAAATGAAGCACGGTATAAAGCAAATAGGTGGTTAAAGCTTGAAAATAAAGACTTTAGACGACTTCGACCTGAAAGATAAAACGGTGCTTGCGAGGGTGGACATGAATTCACCGTTGGCCCCGGAAACCGGTGAGATACTCGACGACATGCGGATTAAAAGCCACCTGCCCACAATCGAGGCATTGAGTGATTCCAAGCTTGTCCTGATTGCACACCAGTCTAGGCCCGGGAGATCAGATTTTACAACGCTTAAAAAACATGCGGAGATACTGGAGAAGCTCTGCTGCAGCAACGTAAAGTACACGGACACGATATTCGGAAGTGCAGCGAAAAGGGAGATAGACGCCCTCGAAAACGGGGAGGCCCTCTTACTTGAGAACGTGAGGTTCTGCTCAGAGGAGACGAGCAGCGAGATAACGAAAAGAACGCCAGAAGAGCAGGCAAAGATTATCATGGTAAGGAGGCTTTCGTCCTACGTTGACGCCTACGTAAACGACGCATTCGCGGTGTCACACAGAAAGCAACCGAGCGTTGTCGCATTCCCTGTGGTTCTGCCTAGCTGCGCCGGTAAACTCGTGGAAAGCGAGGTCGCAAATCTTGAAAATGTATTGACATACAAAGAGAAGCCTCGGATGTTCCTCATGGGCGGCGCGAAGGCAAAGGACTCTATAAAAGTACTAAAGAAGCTCATGAACAACGGCGTGGCAGACACTGTCCTCACGGCAGGACTTGTAGGCACCATATTCCTGTCAGCCAGCGGTACAGATATCGGAAAAGAAAATAAAAAACTACTCAAAGATAAAGAGCTTGAGCCGCTCGTACCGGAGGCCAGAAAGCTGCTTGAAAAATATAGAGACAGAATAGAAATACCTGTCGATATGGCCTACCAGAAAAACGGCTCAAGGGAGGAGTTTTCAGTAGAGAATCATGAAGACGTTTCGACTATGGACATAGGCGCCGAATCCATATCAAAGTATAAGAGCATAATAAAGGGAGCGAAGGTCGTTGTTGCAAACGGTCCGTGCGGGGTATTCGAGAAGGAGGAGTTTGCGCTGGGTACCGAAGAGGTGCTAAAAGCTATGGCAGAATCAAGGGGATTTTCAGTAATAAGCGGCGGCCATCTCTCTGCAATGGCACAGAGATTGAACATTGCAGCCAAAATATCCTACATAAGCACAGGAGGGAAAGCGACCATGTCGTTTTTGGCCGGCGATAAGCTTCCGGGCATCGAAGCGCTAAGGAAATAAGATGACGAGAGTAATTGTAGTTGCAAGCGGTAAAGGAGGAGTCGGTAAGACCACCCTTGCCGGAAATATCGCGGTCGCGCTTACCACCTTCGGTAAGAGGGTTGTAGTTTTAGACGCAGACGTGGTCATGGCAAATCTTGAGATCATGATGGGATTGAAAAACCCCCCCGTATCGCTTATCGATGTTCTCGGCGGCAGGCTTGACATTGAAGACGTAATCTACGAGGGGCCGGGGGGTGTGAGGATTATCCCTGCAGGCATAACTCTCGACGGTTTCAACGAAGAAAACATGGAGATGCTGAAGGCTGCTGTAAAGGAGATACCCAAAGACATTGAGTTAGTGGTAATAGATGCGCCGGCAGGCCGCGATGCTGCTATGGTAATGGACCGGGCACAGGAGATCCTCATCGTCACGACGCCTGAAGTCAGCTCGGTATCAGATGCATTGAAGATGAAAATACTCGCCGAAAGGATGGGCGCGAAGACAGTTGGTTCAATACTAAACATGGTCGAAAATACTTCTCACGAGTTGAGCAGGCAGGAGGTCGAAAACGCCCTCGATTCCAGCATAATCTGTGAAATCCCCTATGATCCAAGAATAAAGGACGCGCTTGCGAATGAAACGCCTTTCGTAATAAAATATCCGCGTATTGATGCGACCCAGCAGCTGTTATCCCTGTCTGCCAGCCTCATAGGCAGGAAATATAAACCGCTGGCCCCTTCTATGTTATCAAAGATTTCAACCTTTTTCAGAAGCGGCCAGCGTTGAGATAGTTCTATAGTCTTATCATATGGCCGCCGGAGCACGTGTCCCCTTCCACCAAATGCATACATTTATCTATAGACCCATCTGGGCAACCCTCAATAGAGTGCAGAAGTTCTCCTGTTATCCGCCAGCATAAATAGCCCGTATGCATATTTTTACACGTCCATACATCCCAGTATCCATTATAGAGTGCACGTTAACTATAAAACTTTTGGTGTTAATGGAGGCTTTGCACAAAATCCTGCACAGCCGTAGTATTAAAAAAGGAAAAGGAAAGCAGGACCACCTCCAATTCGCATCCTTCCTCCTTCTCCTTCCCTCTGTAATTTGACAGTCTCTAATTTAAACTTTTCGAATTATGATTTTCCTTCCTGAGGCAATTGCATTCAATATATCCTGGCCGATTTTCGTTCTGGTACCTA
>JAZGIK010000160.1:0-4374 GCA_036482035.1 Hydrothermarchaeaceae archaeon (SeqCode)
CTGTTTATGTCCACGACCACTGCTTTTATCGAGCCGTCCCTCTCCGCCTTTTTTAGCATCTCTTTGAAATTTTCCGGGGTCGCACTCTGCACCGCAAACAACCCTGTACCCTGCGAAACCGAAATGGAGCCGTGAAGCGGTATAACTGCTACCTTATCGCCAAAGCCGACGCTGTCGTGTCTCGTGAGCAGATACGCTCCGATCAGAGAAACTGAAAGCAGCCCGCCCAGTAAAACCAGTATAATTACGAGTTTTTTCATTTGAGAAAATATAAATACGAATACGATTTAAGTCTTTCCATAAGGTGAAATTGTGAGCGTGAAGCAGAAGTACATAAAAAGAACGGCCCTAGAAATCATGAAACAGCACGGGGATAAAGTAACAGAGGACTTCAAAAAGAACAGGGAACTCCTGGAAGGCACTGTGGATATCCAGGGAACCACCGTGAAAAACAGGATAGCAGGGTATTTGGTCAGGCTTAAAAAGAGGAAAGTAGCGAAATGATATTAGAGGGGTGTTTTACCGCAATAGTTACTCCTTTCACAGGCACAGGGACCAAAACCCCGGTAGATTGGAGAGGGTACAACAAACTCGTGGAATTCCAGAACGAAAATGGAATCGATGGAATAGTAGCGTGCGGAACTACAGGGGAGTCCCCCACACTGTCGCATAAAGATCACAACAAGGTAATCGAAGCAACCGTGGAAAACTCCAGCTGCACCGTGATAGCAGGCACCGGGTCGAACAGTACATGGGAGGCCATAGAGATGACAGAGCACGCGGCTGACGTAGGTGCGGATGCCTCTCTCCAGGTGACACCTTACTATAACAAGCCAAACCAGGAGGGATTATTCAGGCACTTCGGCGCAATCGCAGAGGCCGTGGATATTCCCATAATACTGTACAATGTCCCGGGCAGGACCGGTAAATTTATAATGCCCGAGACTATGGCCCGGCTCGCTGATGAATATTCGAACGTCGTGGGGGTTAAAGAAGCATCCGGCAAGGAAGAAGTCTGGAAAGGGATTCGGAAAGTTTGCAACAAAGAATTTCAAATCGTCTCCGGCAACGATGGAGATACGCTCCCCCTGATGAAGAGGTACAAGGCATCTGGCGTGGTATCCGTCGCATCAAATGTACTCCCGAAAAGAATGACCGAATTCGCAAAACTTGGCCTTAACAAGGACTTTATAGAGATGGAGAAGGAAAACAATGCCCTGGAAGAGTTTTTCGACATGCTTTTCATAGATACCAATCCAATACCTGTGAAAGAGGCACTGAATGTTCTCGGCTTGCCCGGAGGAGGATACCGCCTCCCGCTCTGCGAGACGAGTGCGGAAAACAAGGAAAAAATATCCGATGTTTTAAAGAGGCTGGGCGTGTTAAGTTGATGAAGGTAGCAGTGCTCGGGGCACTTGGGAGGATGGGAAGCGGCATCATCAGGTCTGTTGTCAAGGAAGGAGACATGGAGCTTGTTGCCGCAGTAGAGGCGGTGGGCAATCCTCACAGCGGAAAAGACGTTGGGGGGCTTTTAGGACTTGGACCCCTCGGTGTAGAGATTACCACCAGCGAGAATCTTGACACGACGCTGAAAGAGACAAGACCGGACGCGATGACGGACTTTACAGTGGCAGACGCTGTAGTAGAAACCGCTAAAACCGCTTCGGAAAACAAGGTGAACCTCGTAGTAGGGACCACCGGACTCGACAGCTCCCAGCTCAGAGAAGTGAGAGATATGGCAAAAGAAAGCGGCATCTCGGCTGTTATATCTCCCAATATGGCCACAGGTGTGAATATCTTTTTCAAGGTTGCAAGAGACGTGGCAGGCATCTTCGGGGATTGTGACGTTGAAGTGATAGAGGCGCATCATAAGCATAAAAAAGATGCACCGTCGGGTACAGCGATTCGTGTAGGAAACCTGATAGCAGAAGCTACGGGCAAAGACCTGGATAAAGATGGACTGTTTGGAAGAGATAGAGGCGTGATCGGGGAGAGGGGAAGCGAAATAGGGTTCCATGCTATAAGGGGCGGGGATATAGTAGGTGAGCATACAGTGCTCTTTGCCGGGGACGGAGAAAGGCTTGAGATTACCCACAGGGCCCACTCACGGCAGGCATTTGTAAACGGGACGATTAAAGCAATAAGATTTGTGCATGAGAACAGGGATAAGGGGCAGGTGTTCTCTACTTTCGATGTCCTGAAGATATGAGCAGGAGACTTTCTGCTCTGGCTACACCGTTGGCTGTTATCTTGAATATCTCTGTTACTTCAACATCGTTCTCTTTTTTGAATGTCCTTAGAGCCTCCCCGTTACGGCAGAGCATGTCCAGATCATCTAAAATCATGTGGAAAACGGCGTGCTTACCTTTACTTACGTCGTAATCAAATCTGTCCGAAGTGGAAACCTCACTTATGGCTGTCTTGATGCCATCAAAAGTTACATCGCCTTCTTTAAGGACCAAAAGCCACCGGTCAGCATTTGTGAGTTTCATGATTTTCTCTAACTACTTTTATATATGTTATATAATAGCATAATCAGATTAGTACCTTATTATATCGGAGGTTTAACTATGGCGGGAATCGTTAAAGTAGAAAACGTAGTTGCAAGCACATCATTGGGAATGAAATTTGATTTGGGGCTGATAACGAATGCTCTGGATAAGGTGGAATATGAGCCAGAGCAGTTCCCCGGGCTTGTATATCATCTTGACGAGCCCAAAGCCGCTGCCTTGATTTTCGGGTCTGGCAAGATAGTATGCACAGGCGCAAAGAGCATCGCGGATGCAAAACTCGCAATTGAAAGGATTGTGGAGAAAATAAATGCCGCTGGAATAGACATTAAGACCAAGCCCGAGGTTGTAGTACAAAACGTTGTAGCCACAGCGAATCTTCACACCGAATTGAATCTAGACGCTATCGCTATCGGACTCGATAATACGGAATATGAGCCAGAGCAGTTTCCCGGGCTGGTGTACAGGATGAAAGAACCAAAGGTTGTGCTTTTGCTTTTTGGCTCCGGCAAGATAGTATGCACGGGCGCAAAGAGCGTGAAAGACGCTGAGGACGCTGCCAAAAATGTCGCCAAAAAACTCAAGGAGCTGGGACTGTTTTGAAATACGAAGCGCTTTTAGAAAAGGCATATAAAGAGCTGCCAGATGTCTTAAAGGAGCACTCCAGATTTGAGAAACCGACAGTAAATTCCATAATACAGGGTAAAACGACTGTCATGAGAAATTTGGGCGATGTAGCAAAGGCAATCAACAGAGATACCGACATGGTTGCAAAATATCTTATAAAGGAATTAGGAACCTCCGGAACCTACGACAGCCAGCACCTGATCATGAAAGGACAGTTTCGCCAATCACAGATTCAGGACAGGTTCGATGCATTTTTAGATGACTTCGTGCTATGCTCCGAATGCAAGAGGCCAGATACGAAAATCCTGCGCGAGGACAGGATAAGCTTCCTTGTGTGCGAGGCCTGCGGTGCAAGACGTTCCATAGGCTCTATAAAAGCGTCCGTGAAGAAGGAGGAGCGGAAACAACTCTCGATTGGCGATGAGATTACGGTAGAAATAACCAAAACCGGGAAAAGGGGCGACGGATTTGCAAAAATTGGAGAACATCTGGTGTTCGTAACCGGTGCCAAGGTGGGGCAGAATGTAAAGGCCAGAGTTACGGGTATTCAAAACAATATGATATTCGCAGTGATGATTGAAGTCATATGATAATAAAGAGTGCAAAAATCTATCTGATCGGTTTTATTGCAGGCACTGCGTTCTGTTTTTTGCTAATACGCACGTTCCCGGAAATTTATCTGGCATTTATCAAACTCCTCATAGGGAAAATGGAGGCCCAGATGGGGTTTGGGAGGAGCTTTCATCTTGGCATCTCTACAGTTATAATATTGAATAACGTTTCAGCCTCGTTTATTATGTCATATGGAGGCACTTTGCTATCCAGAATATATATGACAATAAGAAGTGGCACGATGAAGACGTATTACCTGTTTTTGCATGTCTTTCCAGTTTTCATTTTGTTCTTAAACGGCTTTGTCCTTGGTGCCTTTTTGCTTCTGTACCTGACATACTTCAATGAAAGGGCATTCGAATTTTTATCAGCGCTTTTTCCACACGGCGTTTTTGAGATTCCGGGGATAATATTGTCGGGCGCGATAGGCCTCAAGATTGCGGAGCTTGGCAGGTTAGACGCTGTGCCGGAACTAAAAAACCGTATGAACAACGCTGTAAGGGGCACTTTCGGAAGATATCTCGTCGCTGTGATTTTGCTCGTAATCGGCGGGATAGTGGAAGGGTCGAGGATGTAGCTATTCGTGAGTGTATTCCCTGTCAAACATCTCGTCGTACCCGGTGAC
>JAZGIK010000161.1:0-4355 GCA_036482035.1 Hydrothermarchaeaceae archaeon (SeqCode)
GTGGAGCCGTAATCATAGACTTCAAAGAATTTCCCCCTGAGAATCTCGAACTGCTTGAGGCCGCAGTCGACAATCTCTCCCTCACTGATTTTATTTTCTATTTTTTCTCCGTTTTTCAGCATCGGCTCCAGTGTCTGATTTACCACATCAAGCACATTGTCAAAATCGCTCGCATCAAAGGTCGCGTGCCCTGTGACATATTTGCCCCATGTCCTTATTTTCTTTGTTTTTGATATATCAACAAGCGAATCAAAAATTTCCTCTGTAAGGGTCACCTTGTCCCCTCTTTGAGTTCTCTGGAAAGTGCTTTCAGCTCGGCACACGCATCCGCCTTTTCAGCCACAATATTCACAAACGCGCTCCCCACGACCACTCCGCTGGCTCCGGCGTCTATGACGGCTTTTACGTGCTCTTTCTTTGATATGCCGAATCCCACGGCAAGCGGTAAGTCTATATATTTCAGGGCCCACCGCGTCTTTTCGACCGTCTCCTCTTGGAGCTGGTCCCTCGCTCCCGTGACCCCCAGAAGCGCTACTAGATATATGAATCCCATAGCATTTTTTGTTATGTGCTTGATCCGCTCTTCTGGCGTCGTCGGCGCAATCAGAAAAATCAAATCTACGTTGTGATTTTTACATTGTTCCAAAACGGTGTCCGCCTCCTCTATGGGAAGATCGGAAACGAGGATGCCGTCTACTCCGACTTCTGCACATTTTTTGATGAACCTCTCCTCCCCGTACTGCAGCACGATGTTGTAGTATGTCATGAAGACGAAAGGTATGTCAATGTCCTTTCTAAGCCTCTCTACCATATCGAATGCAATGTCCGTGTTCATGCCAGCACTAAGCGACCTCTCTATCGCAGCCTGGATTGTAGGGCCATCGGCTATGGGGTCTGTGAACGGGACGCCGAGCTCTATAATGTCGACGTTCTCGCACAGGCATCGGATTAGCCCTTCAGACGTTTCGATATCCGGGTCGCCCATCGTGAGATAGCCTATAAGGGCCCCTTCGCTTCGGCTCTTTAATTCTTCGAATGTTTCCTTTATTCGTGACATGTCACAAACCTTACCGTCTTATTTCGATATTTTGATGTTATTTTATAAGTATGGCATATATGAAAATTCCGTATCACGGAAAGATAATGCTTTTCTGGTGCAAGAATTGCAACGTGCCGGTCCTTGCAAACAGGTGCGCCAGGTGTGACGGTAAGACCAAAAAGGTGCCTCTCACCCCTCCCGGAGACATCCGCCCTGCTTTCGACAAGGACATAGAGCTCATCAACAGGACAGCGAAAAAGGATTTCGGCTGTGAGATAATCCCCCGCGATAAAATCGTTTTGCTGAACAGCGCCCCGGGCTACGACAGATTCGATGAAATAATAATGGACGGGCGCGTCGTTGGCGTGCTGAAATACGATGTAAAAAAGCTGGATTTTCTGTTTTTGCCGAGGCTATTCGGAGCCAGAATGCTAAAACCGGACAAATTAAAAAAATTCGTCGAAATTGCCGAGGATGTGCTCCCATACATCTTAAACGGCGCAAGCGTCCTGATGCCTGGTGTTGAAGATTTCGATGAGGGGATAGAAGCAGGCGACGAGGTCATAGTGCTGTGCGAGGGAGAGGTAGTTGGCGTGGGCAGCACCAGATTCTCAGGAAAAGAGGCTAAAAAGCGAAAGAAGGGGATGTTCGTGAAGGTCAGAAGGCGCGCCGCCCCGGAAGAAGCTGATATACTCCCTGGAGGACAGGACTGGGAGACCGTGCTCGATGCAAACAGCACGATAATCGATGAGCACGAAAGGGAGGCATTGAAATTCATAGAGGAGGTGGTAGCACGCCACCCCGACCTGCCGAAGACGGTGGCGTTCAGCGGGGGTAAGGACAGCCTCGTAACCCTGCTTCTCGTGATGAAGGTCATTCCAGACGTCGCCGTTATATTCACAGACACCGGAATCGAGTTCCCGGAGACCGTCGAATATATAAAGCAGATTGTGAGCGATTTTGGCCTCAACCTTATCGAGGAGGGCGCAGGAGACGGATTCTGGAAGGGCGTAGAGTTTTTTGGACCTCCGGGTAGAGACTATCGGTGGTGCTGCAAGATATGCAAGCTCGGCCCTACTACGAGGCTGATACTCAAGCATTTCCCGAAGGGGTGCATATCGTTCATTGGCCAGAGGAAATACGAATCCAAAATCCGGGCAAGAAGCAGGAGAATCTGGAAGACTCCGTGGATTCCGATACAGCTCAGTGCAGGGCCAATACAGCACTGGACCGCGCTTCATGTCTGGCTTTACATTAAAAGAGAGGGAGCCGATGCCAATAAGCTCTACGAGGAGGGCATGGAGAGGCTCGGCTGCTGGACGTGCCCCGCGTCGGACATCGCAGAGTTTGAAACCATAAAACAGCTGCATCCTGAGATGTGGGAGAAATGGACAGGCGTTTTGAAAGACTCGGGGCTCACGAAAGACGAGATACGATACGGCCTCTGGAGGTGGCGTAAGCCCACCGAAGGCGTAAAGAGGCTCGCAGGAGAACTCGGGATAGAGGCAAGGGAGCGAAAAAGAGAGCCCGGCTTCAAAAACATCGATTTCGAGAGGGCAGCAAACCTGGCAGAGATATTCGGAGATGTGGACGTCTTTCATTCCTTCTTTTCAGTAAACGGCATTAGAGTCCTGGAAGACGGAACAGTCGAGACTAAAAAACGGGGCCTCGCGCTGGTTTCAAGCGTTATAGAAAGGGCGAGCAGCTGCTTTGGCTGCGGGGTCTGCTTGGGCCAGTGCAAGAGCGGTGCAATCGAGCTGCGAGAGGGAAGAGTATGGGTCACTGACGGCTGCACGAGCTGCATGAAGTGTCATAAGATGTGTCCGATTGTGAGGTATGGAAGTTCAAAAATGTAATATATTTTAAAACAAAATGCTAATATAAATCATAGCATACACTGACTGTAAGGTGAGACAATGACCCAAATGGAGCTTGCCAGAAGTGGCGAAATCACAGAAGAGATGAAAGCAGTAGCCAGTATCGAAAAGATTGAACCAGAGCGCATCAGGAAGGGTGTCGCGTCCGGCAGGATTGTCATACCGAAAAATATCGAAAGGAGTGGTATAGCCCCGGTCGGTATAGGTGAGGATCTCAGGGTGAAAGTCAACGCGAACATCGGAACTTCCTCTGATTTTGCAAGTATCAGCGACGAAATAGAAAAGGCAAAGGTAGCGGTGAAATTCGGAGCTGATACGATAATGGACCTGAGCACAGGTGGAGACCTCGAGAGAATCCGAAAGGAGATAATGAAGGTTCCAGTGCCTATCGGCACCGTGCCTATATATCAAGCAGGTACAGAAGCGATTAAACACAGAGGTTCGATCGTTGAAATGACGGAAGACGGCATGTTCAACGTGATTGAAAAGCAGGGGAGAGAGGGCGTTGATTTCATGACACTTCATGTCGGCCTTACAACTGAAAGCCTCGAGACTGTGCTAAAACAGGGGCGAACGACCGGAATTGTAAGCAGAGGTGGTTCATTCCTTGCAGCATGGATGATTCACAACAAAAGAGAGAATCCCCTGTACTCGGACTTTGACTACGTTCTGGAGATAGCAAAAGAACATGATATTACACTTAGCCTTGGAGATGCCCTGCGGCCAGGCTGTATAAAAGACGCAACTGACAGTGCCCAGCTAAAAGAGCTCTTAATTTTGGGAGAACTCACGAAAAGGACAAGGGAAAAGGGTGTCCAGTGTATGGTCGAGGGACCGGGCCATGTCCCCCTCAACGAAATCAAGGCAAACATTGTCCTGCAAAAGAAAATCTGTGACGGCGCGCCATTTTACGTGCTCGGACCGCTTGTAACTGACATAGCCTGCGGTTATGACCATATATCCGGAGCTATCGGCGGTGCTGTTGCTGCCTTTGCCGGTGCTGACTTTTTGTGCTATGTCACGCCGTCCGAGCACCTTGCACTGCCTGATTTGGACGATGTGAAAGAGGGTACAATTGCATTCAAAATCGCGGCTCACGCCGCGGATATCGCGAGGGGGGGCGACAGAGATAGGGACTTCGAGATGTCAAAGGCCAGATTTGGTCTCGACTGGGATAAACAGCTTGAATTTTGCATTGACCCCGAGAAGGCAAAAGCATACAGAAAAGAGCGATTGCCCCATGACACTGAAGTCTGCTCCATGTGCGGCGAATTCTGCGCCATGAAAATGGTGAAGGAATATCTGGCCAAATAGAAAATTACTAACAATTTCCGTAGCATACCTCTAGAGAGTCATCGATTGAATCTTCATCGAATGGGTCAACGCGGGTAATGGTTGCATTGATTAGATTTGTATTGGCAGGGACTAATGCTACACCG
>JAZGIK010000162.1:0-3824 GCA_036482035.1 Hydrothermarchaeaceae archaeon (SeqCode)
ACACGGCATATGGCCAAGAGCTGACAAAACTGTCTTCGCCGTCGCTCGTTGAAATCGAGAATGTATTTTCAAGGAGCATGCTTAGAGATTACGAAAAGCTGGCGACGTCGGTAACAGGAACGTCCAAAGCCTTCCTTGTCCGATATGCCAGGAGACTTGAAATCGAGGCGCTTAAACTGCTTTTGATAATGAGGAGCAAGGGAGAGGAAGTAAAGAGCTACCCGTGGATCATGGAGAGGATAATGACAGTCGCCATGGCTGAAAAGCTGGTAGATGTGGAAACCCCTGCAGAAATGGTAGAAATGCTCAGATTTAGCGAATACTACCAGATATTGCACAAAGCCGTCTCTGAGTACAGCGAGCAGGGAACGCCTTACCCCTTTATCAAGGCTCTGGATACATATCATTATGCCAGACTAAACAACATATTAAGAAAGATGAGTGGGAATGACAGGAGCATTGCAGAGCATCTGGTCGGACTTGAGATCGATGCAAAAAATCTACTCATAGTTCTGAGGATCAGGGGCACCGAGGAAGCTATATCGGACTGGCTAATGCCCATAAGATACCGCTTAACCGATCCCGAGCTAGCAGCAGCATTCAATGTAAAGAGTCTGACAGAGGTACAGCAGGTGTTCAAGCGTTACACCGACATAATCTCCATGGGCATCAAGGAATACGAAACAACGAACTCCTTCTTTGCGCTCGAGAACGAATTCGAGAGGTACATACTAAACGCGAATAAGCGGCTCTTCGGAGGAGATAGATTCCACATGGGAATACCACTTGCCTACCTGAATCTAAAGGAGAACGAGGTCAAAAACTTAACCGTTATCCTTCAGGGTAAAGAAGAAGACCTGCCCACCTCGCAGATAGAGGAAACTATCCTACTCCCCACATAGATTTTTTTTTCTCTTTTAAAAATTAAAAACACACTAAAAAAATTTGAGATGTTCCGGCCTTTAGGCCGGGGAGTTTGGGCACTTATCGTCTATAATTTACCAATCAGTATAAACGAGATAATGAGCCCGTAAAATGCAACTCCTTCTGCCAGAGCAATGAAAATGAAGCTCCAGGAAGTCATCTCTTTCTTTTCAGCAATAGCGCCCAGTGCTGCTGCGCCGATTATTCCTACGCCAACGCCCGCTCCAGCAGCGGCTACACCGACTGCGACCCCGGCACCAATCGCGATTCCTAATTTAGCTATGCCATCCCCTGTACTCATCGGGCCCATAACTTCTTCTCCCTCTTCCTCTGCAGCAAATGCGCCGTACATCAAAAATGCCATCCCGATAATCAAGAAAGCATTTACGATCACAAAACCTTTCAGCATATTCTCCTTCGATACCACGAAATCACCTCTTTCTGTTTCATTTTTTGTCATTGTTTTTAAATCTTACTGTCTTTACCTCCCGCTTAATGGTGCGAGAAACGTATATTTACGCATGACTTTGAACGCCTCGAAATCGGTTCCTGCACCTTCATAGAACTTGGAGAACCACTCATAATAATGAAGCCTCAGGGTCTGAATGAAGGAAATGAGAGTCTCGAAGGCGATAATGAATATGTTACCTCCTACAAGTATCAACACAGTTAATATAATGTGGGGAGAGGCGTCCACCCCCATGAGCATAACTCTTGCGAATACTGCATGAACTATCGCCAGTGCTCCGACCCTGACGTATGAGATGCTGTTAAACAGGAACCTGGTAACGGCCTCGTATGCTTCATAAATGCTCCATGAAATTGCAAGGCCTTCTACGTACTTCCCGCCCACAGCAATCATGGCGATGGGGAAGAATAAAGGCAAAGCTAAAGTTTTTACCGAAGAGACAAACAACGCCCCGCTAAACAGACCGAATAGCACATCAAACATCCCATCAAGTTCGAGTCTCATTAGCAAGGTGGCTCCGCCCCAGAAGAGCCACAGCCCCATTACGCCCCAGGGACTGAATATGGCGTGGAGGGGCTTGCCGTGGGAGAGTTCGTCGGCGATATTTACGAAACAGCCGAGACTCAGCTGGACCAAAGCAATGTAAAAGCTGAATACTACGAGTGTCATGGTGCATTCCAGGGGATGTACCCAGAGTGGATGAAAAAGCTCCAGCCCAAATACCTCACCATAAAGAAAACCGGTAAGCGTGGCACATATACCACAGAGTAACAAAATCCTGCCGAGCCTTCTAGGGGATTCATCCAGTTTCAGGTGGAACCCAATAATATAAC
Organism: Hydrothermarchaeaceae archaeon (SeqCode); assembly: GCA_036482035.1. GTDB lineage: Archaea > Hydrothermarchaeota > Hydrothermarchaeia > Hydrothermarchaeales > Hydrothermarchaeaceae > JAHJSX01. The sequence goes on from JAZGIK010000162.1 coordinate 2,227, forward strand.
CGAGGGCAACCAATACGAGCCCCTGTCCGACATCCCCGAACATCAACCCAAATATTATCGGAAAGCTAATTGACATCAGCAGCGAGGGGTCTATCTTGCCGTATGACGGTATACCATAAGTATTCGTCAGCATCTCCAGCGGTTTTGCAACAGGTAAATTATCGAGCAGTGTCGGGACGTGGTGCTCTTCTTCTTTAGTCGGATCTTCCACCAACGTAATGCAGTGGTTGTCCGATGCCCTCTCTATATCCTCTACTACACCATCTGCCATATCAACTGGCACCCATCCTCTCAAAAGGAAGGTTGAAGCAGTGTTTCCAAAGAAAATGTTGGTTTCATCGAGCAACTTCTCGACCTGGAGGGACTCTCGCATCAAAAGCAGGCCATGCTCTTCGGCATCTTTTATTTCTTTTACCTCGGATAGCAGCTTTTTCTCCTCTTCTGTTATTTGAGAAAGTTTGGCTTCCATTTCGCTTCCTGCTTCCTGTAAGGTAAGGTGGGAGAAGTTTGCGGGCACATGGAATTCTTCGAATCTGTGGATGTGCATTGTCCTTCTTACGTCGGCTTCAAACTCCTTCAACGCTATTAGAAGAACTATAGAATCTGTTTTGTTAAACTCCACAGAGTGTATTGAGAAAAGGTCTGTCACTTCGCTGATTTCGTCACGGAACGCCGGAATCTCGGCTGTCATTATAGTGCCTGGCGCTATGAAAGTGGACTCAAAGTCTTCAATATCCGCCGGTCCTAGCTCCAGGAACTTTAATTTTGATATTATGTCCTTTGCGTTCAATACTTCTTCTGTCTCTTTTTTGAACTCCTCGAGTCTTGAAGAAATCCCAAAAACCCTGTCTTCAAGGCTGGACAATTTTTCTTCGACATTTTTGAATAGCTCAGACGGTGGAAGCTCCTCTGTCGCGACTGGTGCAACTGGTTCTTGTGTCAGCTTTTTTACAAGCGAGACATCCTCGCCCTTGGCAAGCGCAAATACGTCCAGCATCCCTTCCATCTTTGAGAGATACTCGCTAGCCTTCACGTTTACTCCTACAGTCCTGCCAGGAGACAATTCAATATCCGATATGTCGCCCTCTTCCACTTTCAGCAGGTGTATTACCCCCATCTCTTTTAATTCCCTCAAAACCGCGTCCCTCTTATCTTCCAGTACCACCGCACTCAGTTTTTTCATCTTAGTCGGTCTTATCATACTCCTCTACCTCGCACTTTTTAGGAAATTGCCTACCATCGGAGGATACGACAGCACATGAAGGTGCATATAGCTCGCGAGCGTGTTTTTCTCAATTATGCCGTCGTGCTCACCGTCGATACCCATTCCTCTTTTTACTTTATAAATGTATTCCTTCTTTTTTAACAGTTCTACTTTTGAATAGTGGAACTCGTGTCCTTTGAGGGTTGCGCCCACACGACTTATTGGATTTTTTGAAATGACCTCGTTTCTGACATATCCGAGGGACTGGAATTTTTTGAACATTCGCGTTTTTACGGGTAGAAAACCGACCATTTCGTACTCCTCGTTTTCCTTTGTTATGATGCTCTTGCCCAGATACATCAGTCCGCCACATTCTGCATATGCCGGCTTTCCC
>JAZGIK010000163.1:0-6272 GCA_036482035.1 Hydrothermarchaeaceae archaeon (SeqCode)
GGCATGAGCCCGCCTGCATCGTCCTTCTGGTCGGCATCGACCACGAGCACCGCTGCATCGGCCTGGCTTGCTCCGGTAATCATGTTTTTGACGAAATCCCTGTGTCCCGGTGCGTCGATGACAGTGAAATAATACTTGTCGGTTTCCATCTTCTTATGGGATATATCAATGGTGAGTCCTCTCTCCCTCTCTTCCTTTAGCATGTCCATTACCCACGCAAATTCAAAAGTGCCCTTTCCTATCTTTTCGGCCTCTTCTTTGTACTGCCTTATGATATGTTCTCCAACGGCCCCTTTTTCAAACAAGAGCCTACCAAGTGTTGTAGACTTGCCGTGGTCTACATGTCCAATGAATACCAGATTCAAATGGGGTTTTTGCGCTGCCATATCTTTATACCTCCATATTTAGAAAATTTTTAACCTTTACAAACAAAAATTCTCATGCGTTCGTTAATTTAAACCTTTCCTCTGTTTTATCTTTTTAATAACATCCTCTTGAAGTTCGTTTGGAAGCTTCTCAAATCCTGCAAACTCCGTGGACCACAGGGCCCTGCCTTCCGTGGCCGAGCGTATGTCACCGGCAAAACCGAACATCTCTGCAACGGGGCACTTAGAATCAATAACTGTCATATTACCCTCCTGGTTCATCTCGTTAATCTGGCCCCTCCTCTTCTGGATTTCCGTCATCCCTGCACCCATATAATCCTGACCCACATGAATAAATACCCTTTGCTTTGGCTCCAGTAAAACGGCGCTGGCCTGTAGCATGGCCTCTCTTATTGCATCTCTTACAGCAGGGATTACCTGTGCTGGCCCCCTGTGTATAGAATCCTCATGAAGTTTTGCATCAACAAGCTTGACTTTTACCGCCAGGACCTTTTCTCTGGCAACCGGACCATTGTCAACTGCTTCGTGGAATCCCTCCTGGATGAGTGCCTTTACTTCATTTAGGTACTGGATACCCTTCGTAGTATCTGTCAGCATGTTGTTCTCATAGACCTCGATAACGCCCTTTGCATCTCCCTTTGACATATATTCCAAAAACGCCTTGCCGAGGTCCTTTCCTTTGAGCCTTTCCAGCTTTATGTCCCCGTTTATAATCGCGTCAAACACAGGTTTTTCCAGCGGCTCGACCACGAAGTAGAATTTGTTGTGCTTGTTTGGAGACTTGCCCTCTATCTTGGGAGACACATTCTCCACAGACTCTCTATAGACAACAATCGGAGGGGATACATCTATATCCACTCCCTTTTCCCTGATTCGGTACTCAATAATCTCGAGATGCAGCTCGCCCATCCCCGACAACAAGTGCTCACCGGTTTCTTCGTTTATCTCCACCCGTATGTTCGGGTCCTCTCTCGACATGATATTTAGGACGTCTATGAGTTTCGGCAGGTCCTTCATGTGCTTTGCCTCCACGGCCACAGTGACGACGGGCTCAGATACGTGCCTTATCTCCTCAAAGGGCTCTATAGATCCTTCTGTTTCCATCACGGTCTCACCGGATCTGGCATTTTTGAGTCCAGTTATCATTGCGATGTTACCTGCGACAACGTGATCTGTGGGCATCCTATCAGGACCGAAATACACGCCAACCTGCTGCGTCCTCACTGTGGATTTTGTGTTGTACATATAGACTCCCATGCCCTTTCTGAGGGCACCTGAAAAGACCCTGCCAGTCGCCACTTCCCCGGCTTGAGGGTCAATGCCCAGGTCAGTAATCATCATTGCGAGCCCCCCGTTTGGATCGCACTCCACCATCGCCCTGCCCTCCGGGCTTTCGATGTCACCTGGCCAGATATGCGGTACCCTGTACTTCTGAGACTGTAGTGGATTGGGCAAATGTTTTGTAGCCATATCCAGGATGACTTCGTGTATCTTTGCTTTGAGACACAGTTCGTCCTGTTTGTTTTGCAGGTTGTACTCTATAACTTCCTTGAAGCCGATTCTTGTCTCCTTCATCGTTGCCATGTTCACTGCCCACTTATTATAAGCGGAGCCAAAGGAGACGCTTCCGTCCTCAACCTTTACCTGCCACTCCTTTTTAAATTCGGAGGAGGCCATATCCAAAACAATCTTATTAAAATTGGTAATAATGGCAATGAGTCTGCGCTGCATCTCATCTGGCGTCAGCTTTAATTCATTAATCATTCTGTCAACCTTGTTAATGAAAAGCACCGGCTTTACCTTTTCTTTTAGGGCCTGGCGAATTACCGTCTCGGTCTGGGGCATTACGCCCTCTACAGCGCAGACAACTACTATAACCCCATCCACCGCTCGCATTGCCCTTGTGACATCGCCTCCAAAGTCTACGTGACCAGGCGTGTCAATCATATTTATCAGGTACTCTTTACCCCCGTGCTCGTGGACCATGGACACGTTTGCTGCATCTATGGTGATGCCTCTGGTCTGCTCTTGGATATCAAAATCGAGATACAGCTGCTGACCTGCCAGATCTCCGGAAATCATGCCTGCACCGGCGAGCAGGTGGTCGCTTAACGTCGTCTTGCCATGGTCAATGTGAGCGACTATGCCCATATTTCTAATATATTTTGGATGGTCCATGAGCTTTGAAATCTTTTCGGCCATCCGTTCTTTTCTGCCCACCTATATCACCTTGCAGCCTTCGCTATTCTCTCAAGCTCTTCCTTTTTGGATACGGAATAGCATTTCATGTCATAGTTCGCTGCTGCAATAATTTCACCGGCAACGGCATTTGCAATAGGCATTTTTTTCCTGAAAGCGGCCTTGGCAGCTCCAACCGTGATAAACTTCAATGCCAGACCAAGCCTTCGCTGTGGCGAGATGTCAACGCTTTGATGATATGCCACTCCACCGTATTTGATCCTTGTAGTATCCTCCCTCGGAGCAGCATTGACAAGGGCGTCCACCAAAACCTGTACAGGATTTTTTTTAGTCTTTTTTTCAACGATGGTAAAGGCTTCTTTGACTATTTTGTACTGCAGGTGCTTTTTGCCGGTGTTCCTTCCGCTTATGCGCTTATGCTTTTTCCCCTCGTGTCCGGTTACTGCAACACGGTTTATGAGCCTCTCAACTATTGATATTTCAGACTTGCCAAAGGGCCTTTTTGCATGCCTCCCCCCGCTGTGGGGCAGGTAAACATTTTCGGTGTTTATATAGGTTTTAAGTCCCGGGTCGCTTATCTGAACCTCACTCATGTCCCATGTCCCAAACACCTTGAACACACTATCACCTTATTGGCTTTTCTTTCCTTCCCCTTACCATTTCTTCCAGGGAAACGTTATTCACCTTTATTACCTTGAAGCGGACACCTGGAATGTCCCCCATACTCCCTCCTTTTCGCCCCCCTATCCCGTCTATCGTTACCTCATCATGCTCGTCTATGAAATTTATTGCCCCGACTCCAGGAGTAAATGCAGTGACCTGTCGACCGCTCTTTATTAACTGCACTCTTACACATTTTCTTATAGCAGAATTGGGCTGCTTTGCCTCGATTCCCACCTTTTCGAGCACAATACCCCTCGCCATCGGGGACCCTTCAAGAGGATTGGACTTCTCCTTGAGCTTAAGTACTCTACTTTTATATTTTGGAGAGTTCCACCTGTACTTCTGTCTCCTCTTTCTGAGTTTCCTTCCTGCCATCTGTCCTGTGCTCTTCTTTGCCATTTCCATGCCTCAGGCAATTATTACGTCTTCTATGCCGTGATACCTCTTTGCAAACATCTTCATCTTATTTAGATTTTTTCCTCGAATTCCTATTGCCATCCTCTTGTCACGTTCGTCAATGTGTATTCTGACCACCTTGCTATTTACGCTGTCTATCTGGCCATCTTCCACTCTGAAAGAATGGAACAATTTTTTCACAAACTCGACTGGATCATCAGAATGCTCTATTACTCCTATCTTCTTATTAAGGGCTTTTCTGACCCGATTTATGTTCGCTCCTTTCTTTCCAATGGCCAGACCCATATCTCCTTTTTTAACAACGAAAATAATTTCCTCTGGGCCTCTAATGCAGTCTTTCACGGTGGCACCTGTGACATCCTCAAAGGTCGTCACGTACCACATTTCATCTGCTGTAAGCTTTGCCACCACCATGCGGTTCATCCTCTGTTGAGTTTAAGAACGTCTGAGTCCCCCGAATCCACGATACCGAGCATGGATATCAGGTGGGGCCTGCCACAGACAGCCCCTAACTCAATACTCGAGCCATCAAATTTGTATAGCGGGGCTGCTCCAATGCCTGCATGTTTTTTTAACTCTTTTTTGAGCTTTTCCTTGCAGTTGGAGGCGTATATCACCATTTTTACCCCTTTGGCTTTAACGGCCTTCAGTGTCTCTCTTTCCCCCATTATAACTTCGCCTGTGTCCACCGCAGTCCTTATCTCTTTTTCAACATTAATCATGTAACGCCCTCTTCATTACGAGGTCAACCATCCCGGTACCGAGCATTACTGGCCTGCCTACGATGACATTTTCGACAATGCCTTCCAGCTTCTCAACGTCTCCCCTGACCCCTGCCTTCAAAAGGTGGTCCACCGTAGTCTCGAAGGCTGCTCTTGCCAGCACTGAGGCCTTTTCCCCGGAGACACCGTGCCTGCCAATGGATTTGACTGTGCCATCGACCGACATCATGTCAGAGATGAGCATAATGTGTCGGACATCAACCCGCAACCCCTGCTCGTCCAGGGTGTCGAGGGCCTCATTTATGATTGCATTTCTGGCCGCTTCGATTCCCAGCACCTTGGAGATTTCAAGGATGTCGTTTGTCTTGCTCTTGGCTATATCCACACCGTCGATTTTTAGTACCTCTTTTAAGTTCGAACCTTCCGTATAGATTATATACTCCTCGCCCTCCTTCCTCATAACCACCTTATTGATATTTTTAATCCCTCTCAGATACACCTCTTTGATTTTACCCACTGTCTTTCGTAGCTCCCTCATGGAAAAATTTTTAAACTTCAAAGAAATCTTATTTTTATCCCACTCTATTTTCTCGCTTTTAATTTTGTTCAGCTTTTCTACTATTTCGGCAGCGGTTAGGTCCCTTCTTTTCATTTCGTATTTATCCAGTACCAGCGCTATATTCGAGTCTATAAGGTCAGTCTCTGACCTTTTTATTACATCTCCGACCGTTATAACTTCGATCTGTTTTGCTATCTCCTTTGCTTTCTCCCTGTCATTCGCATATTCCTTTTCAAGGTAGATCGTCATTGTAGGCGTAGACGGGATCTTCCTGGCGTCAACAATCTCAATAATCCTGGGCAGACCCAGTGTGACGTTCAGCTCGGCAACACCAGCATAGTGGAACGTCCGCATGGTCATCTGCGTGCTGGGCTCGCCCATGCTCTGGGCTGCGACGATTCCCACGGCCTCGCCGGGCTCTACGAGTGAGTACTCGTACCTCTTCCTCACCTCTTCGACAATCTCATTGAATTCACTCGCACTTACTTCTGTCTCCAGGAGTGCATTTTTGAGGTCAATATAAAGCCCCTCTGGAAATTCATCTTTTATCTTCTCCAGCCGGTTCTTGATTTCCTTTTCAGAAAGGTATGCAGCCGTGTTCACACCCCCCTCCGTTTTACAATTGTACGAATTACTTTGTCCACGTCCACGATGTTTCCCCAGTCTGTCCTTGCAGGGTCAGCGCCATCTTCTCCGTGGACAAATTCCACAATGACACCTCTCGTATCTCTGACGGTCTTGTCGTATTCCACCTTTAGGTCAAGGAGAGCATTTATTAGCCTCCTTTGCATGTATCCGCTCTGTGAGGTCCTTACAGCAGTGTCCACGAGACCCTCTCTACCACCCATAGAGTGGAAGAAATACTCGATTGGGGTAAGCCCTTTCTTATAGCTTGACCTGACGAAACCCTTGGACTTTGTACCCATGTCTCCTTGCACGAAGTGGGGAAGCGTCCTGTTTACGTATCCTCTCATTATCCTCTCACCCCTGACCGCCTGCTGGCCTATACAGGCGGACATCTGCGTCAGATTTAAAAGGCTCCCCCTTGCACCGGTGATTGCCATAATCCTTGCACTGTTTTCCCTGTCCTTCTGTTCGGTCTCTCGTTCCATATACTCATTGGCAAGATCTCCTGCCCTATCCCTCGCCTCGCTAAGTACCTGCATGATTCTCATTTCAAGTGTTTCCTTGATAGTCCTGCCTGGCAGCTGCTCTAAGAGGCCTTCTTGGTATGCTGTTATAAGCTCATTCACCTCTCCTTCCGCAGTGTCTAGGACATCCTCTATCCTTTCAAGGGCGTCCTCTGGCAGATCCTCATCCTCTATC
>JAZGIK010000164.1:0-5029 GCA_036482035.1 Hydrothermarchaeaceae archaeon (SeqCode)
AGGGGCCTTTAGTCATGGCCGAGGTGACCTATCCCGATAAAAAAGGGGCTGACCTTACAATTTCGACTCATGTTATCTTTGACATCCATTATACCAACCCCCGGTATCTCAGATCGAACTATTTTGAGGGTGGGGAACGGGCAAAGGTCTATTCTGGCATCATGACGGTCGGCGTTAAGGTTTATTATTATATGCTTGAACCGTTGTCCGGAGAAAAGATGTGGATCAAAAAACTTGACCTTGGAGTTCAGGATTACACCTATGAGTATGGCGTCGGAGAAGAAAGGTACCAATCCGGATACGACGAATGTGGAGGCCCTATTTATGGCTACAGAGCTACAAATACCTACATATATGATCAAAGGGCCAAGATATTCTCTGATATATTGAAAGACTCCTACCCTCAGGTAATGCGTACCGCGTGGAACTATCTGGATACCGATGAAATGCTATATTTAAAAACGAAGTCTAGGGAGGTCAGGGAGAGAAAGAGGTACTAAGGCTAACTTGTATTAGGTGCTTCGTGGGTAATAGATAACATTCAGAACGTTACGGTTGTTAAAACGAAGCACCTTATCTTTCAAGCAAAGAAAGTTCTTCCTAAGACCGCCATAGTGCATATCGGATCGAGCTAGCGCGACCTCTTGCAAAAACAAGATAACGCCTTTAACGCTCATGGGGTAAGGCTACAGAGACCTAACATACGGATTGCTCAAGATTCATCGGCATGGTTTTCTGCTTAACTCACAGCTTTCAACCCAAATACAAATGAGGCAGAATGCTTCCAGTTATTAATATCGGTGGCTTGGAACTTTCTACCTGGCGGGTCTTCGCTCTTACCGGCGTAGTTCTATGCTGGATACTTTTCAGCATACGTGCAAGAAAACTGGGGTATTCTTTTTATGCTGTTTTTTTCTTGCTCTTGCTTGGATTGCCCGTGGGCACTTTAGGAGGCCATCTTTTCAATAAGATGATTCCCGCTATCGTAGGTACTGATAGCGCTCCTTATCCCCTCTCGGGGCTCACTGTCATTGGCAGCATTGTCTCTTGCCTGCTTTTTAGTTTTTTTTATATCAAGTATGTTATAAAAACCCAGCCAATGCAGCTTCTTGATGCGGTTGCATTTACCTTCCCCCTTTCAGTCCTGGTTGGCCGCATAGGATGTCTTTTAGCCGGATGTTGTTATGGGAAAATAGCCCCGGAATCGATTAAAACTTCATTTCTGTCGGTCTTTACGCTTCCGGTTGATTTCTATGTGCAGCCTACGCATGCCTGGCACGACTATCAAGGTTTGCCCCTTGACAGCTTGATTTGGAATCTGCCCTTATTTTTGATGATAAATGCTTTTTTGGCACTGGTGGTCACAGAAAAGATTTATCGCAAACGGGAAAAGTGGAATTTATATCCGGGTACGGTTATTGCCGCAACGTGCACTCTGTATACCAGCGGCCGTTTTCTCATAGAGTTTATGAGACAAGAGGCAATGGTCGGCAATACTATCTTTAATCCATGGCAACTAGCTATACTTCTTTTCTCTTTCATCTCTCTTCTCTGGTTTTTCCTTAGCCTTTACAGGCGCACCCAGCATCTATCACCACAGCTCTCTAGTTAAGAGGATAAAGTAAGCCAAAATCAGACTTTTCATGATATAGTGACGCCTTCGCCAACCCACCTAGATGAGAAGAGACTTAGGGTTATTTTATTCTCTTAAGCCGATAGCTATAATCTATCACTTACCAAGCAAGGTAGTTAGATGAAAATAACTCTCATAAATCCCAAACATCACCCTCATTCTATGAATTTCCTCCACTGCATGGACATAGTAGGTGCAAAGTATTCGCACATGCCATTGTCTCTTCCTACCATCGCAGCCCTGACTCCTGGAGACTGCACGATCGAGATCATTGATGAAAATGTTGAGCCTGTAAAACCTGACATCGACGCAGACATTATTGCCTTCACCGGCACCATACCCCAAAGAAAGCGTCTCTTTGAAATGGCCGACGACTTTAGAAATCGTGGGAAACTGGTAGTTCTTGGCGGGCCCATCACACTAGATATGCTTGAGGAATGCAGAGCGCATGCAGATGTGGTTTTTATTGGAGAGGCTGAGTATACTTGGCCGGAATTCATCGATGATTATAAGAAAGGGAGACATAAAAATACATACCACCAAAAAGAATGGATCAACATGGGGGACTCCCCTATTCCTCACTATCATCTGCTGAAATCAAGTCAGTATGCAAGCGGATGCATTCAGGTGACACGGGGATGCCCTTATCGGTGTCACTTTTGTGATATTCCAGTGAAATATGGAGATTACCCTCGTTCCAAAAAGATAGATCAGGTTCTCAGCGAGATAAAGATTCTTGCCGATCTCGGCTGTGATTCGGTGTTTATTGTAGATGACAATTTTGTGGGGAACAAACCGCACGCCAAAGCCCTGTTGAAAAAGATAGCCGCGCTGGTTCCTTCGCTTCCGACGAAGATGTATTTTTACACTCAGACAACCTTGGATGTGGCGAACGATGATGAGTTATTGGATTTATTCCGGGCCGCCGCCTTCCTCCGGTTATTCATAGGGATCGAAACCGGCGACAGAGACAAGCTGCGCGAACTGAATAAGCGACATCACGCAGATATTGACGTACAACATGCTGTTGAAAAGATCAAGTCCTACGGCATTACGATATGGGCCGGTATCATGTTCGGCCTTGAAGGTGATGACCTGTCGTCTTTTGATAGAGAGTACGAGTTTATCCGGAACACCAGCTTTATCCCGGTCCAGGTGGGATTGTTGCAGGCAGTTCCGGACACCCCCCTTTACAGACGAGCTCTTGAAGAAAATCGGCTCGTAAAGCTCCCTTCCGTATTTGGATTGACCGCTCTTAGCGAGGCAGAGGTTTCCAAGACAACGAACTTGGTCCCGCAGCCCATGAAGGAGGTGGAGCTTGAGAAGAATTTTGCCGATGTCCTGAGAAGGATATTCTCGCCCGAATTCTTCGGGTCTAAGTTGATCCAATGTCTCGACTCCAGCTCCAGGAACATGATGTCGTCCAAGCTGGCTTTGAACCGAAAGAATGTCATGATCCTGATGCGCATGCTCTCTTTCTATTTGTTCCGTGCAGACAGGGAAACGCGAAGAATGTTTTTCCGGGTTATCCGGGTCCTCATGTTCTGTGGAATGCGAAACCTGGATGAAATTATTTTTCACTTGTTAGCATACAAGCATATGCAGAAGCACTACTATAAGATTGCAGAAATCTGCGAGTCTCCAAGATGAAGATATACCTGGTTAATCCACGTTTTCCCTTGTCGCTTTGGGACTTTTCTTATTGCAGAGACATTGATGGCAGCAAGTTCCCCTTCCCACCGTTATCTCTCGCCACTCTAGCCGCCTTGACTCCCGAGGAACACGAGGTTGTCATTTGCGATGAAAATGTGAGTCCTTTAAACGTCGCTTCGGAAGCTGACATCGTTGGTATTACCGGCCACTATATACAGAAAGAAAGGGTTTATCAGCTGGCCGACTCATTCCGAAGCAGAGGAATAACAGTAGCAATCGGCGGGCCGCTTATCCAAAGGTCGAACCTTGATGAGTGCGCCGAACATGCCGATGTCGTTTTTCTGGGGGAGGCCGAATATACCTGGCCGATGTTCATCCGTGATTTCCAGTCGAATAGCGCAAAGTCCGTATATGTGCAGGACAAGTTAGTGAATTTATCTGATTCTCCTGCGCCACGTTTTGACTTGCTAGAGCTTTCGCTCTACTCAACGGCAATTATTGAAACGTCGCGTGGCTGCCCACATTCATGCGAGTTCTGTGAAATCCCAATCCGGCTGGGTAAAGGATCGCGAGCGAAATCACCAGAGCAGGTGATGACGGAGATCCGTGAGCTCTACAGCCTGGGCGTCGATTCAATCTTCATCATCGATGACAACTTCTTCGGTAACCGCAAAAGGGCTATTACCCTGCTCACCGAAATTCGACAATTCGTCAGGTCGATAGATTATCAACTTTTTTTTACCTGCCAATTCACCATCGATATTGCTCAAGATGTGGATGTCCTTTCTCTGCTTCGTGAGGCGAACTTTAGGCGGGTTTTTATCGGCATCGAGACTCCCAGAGAATCAAGTTTAAAGATGATAAAGAAGAGGCAGAACACGAAGGTAAACCTCCTGGACGCCATTCATATGATAATGTCGCACAATATTATCGTGTGGGGAGCCTTTATTGTCGGTTTTGACAACGACGATACGGACATATTCAATGAACAGCTTGAGTTTATCCAGTTATCATCGATTCCTGTAGCAATGGTTGGAATATTGCAAGCTCTGCCCGGCACACCCCTTTATGAGCGCATGAGGCAAGAAGGACGATTAAGAGATAATGAAGCAGGTGGCATCAGAGGTGCGTTAAATCAACTTGCCTACACAAACATCACTCCGAAACACATGAGCGACGAAGACCTTGCAAACGGGTACCGATATCTTGTAAGGAATTTGTACGATTATGATAATTTTGCCGAGCGAATGATTAATGCCGTTAAATTGGGGAAAAATTATGAAATTAGAGGCCGAGCTCAAATGCATAAAAAGGAAGTTTTGATATTACTACGGCTGCTTCGCTATTACCTAATATCCACCGAACCTCAGCGGATTCGCATGTTTATGCGGATCATCACTCAAACGATCATTCACAATCCTCAATATTTTGAAACGGTCCTTATGCATCTCATCGTCTACAAGCATTTGAAGATGTTTTATGATCAGGGGATCTCTGCAATTTAGGAAGAGCAAAGTATAGTTAGGACAGTAGTTGTATGAGAGGAAACCTCCTGATAGCAGACGAGGATTTTTGGACCCTCTGTAAAGGGGTCACCCCTTAAAAGGGCCTGCCAAAGAAAAAATACTTTCTCCATCACAAGAGAGATGATTTCTTCCAGTGTTACCTCCGGCGCTCCATCACCTGAGCTTGGTCCGACCCCAATTCTAATCTCGCCAAGGCAATTGGATTTGGTGACACAAC
>JAZGIK010000165.1:0-2086 GCA_036482035.1 Hydrothermarchaeaceae archaeon (SeqCode)
TGGACGTTTTAATGAATTCTTTATCTTTTAGCGATTCGATGCCTGCAATCTGTGCCAGTGTATTGACGTTCCAGGGGACTCTCACCTTTTCCATATGAGCAATCAGGTCTCTATTTGCGATGGCGTATCCGGCTCTCAGGCCAGCGAGCGAGAAAAATTTTGTAAGCGAACGCAAGACGAGCAGGTTTTTGAATTCCTGGACCCTGCTGCAAAAGCTTGTAGCGTCGGTAAATTCTATATATGCCTCATCGAGGAATACGAGGGCAGACGCATCAAGTGCCGCCTCGAGTACCCCCAAAATCCCTTTCTCGTCAAAAAGTGTGCCAGTGGGATTGTTCGGGTTGCATAGGAAAACGGCGCACGTATCTTTGTCTATGGATTTTATTATTTTTTTAGATTCAAAAGACGTATACCGCAGTTCTGCACCGTAGAGCCGTGAATAAACCTCGTATTCCGAGAAGGTTGGCACAGGGATAACGACGTTGCCGCCGCTAACAAACACCTCGCAGAAGTTTTTAATCAGCTCTGTCGACCCGTTCCCGAGCGTGACATTTTCGGTTTCGACGCTGACATACTCTGAAATTGCTGACCGCAGTTCAGTAGCGTTTATGTCCGGATAATGGTGGATTTTTTCAATGCCTCTGGAAATGGCCTCTTTTACTCTCTCCGGCGGCCCGAGAGGATTTATGTTTGAGCTGAAATCTATTTCTACATCGTGTGACCAGACGTCTCCGCCGTGGGCCGCCTTTTTCAATTTTTTTATTTCTTCGATCATTTTTTCAATTCTATGATTTTTATGAGCTCTTCCGAACTGGATATCTCTTTTACGCCTGCCTTTTTTATGTCCCCTAACAGGTCGTCTGCCTCTTCAAATGTGAATTCGTGATTTGCTGCGGTTGCTTTGAATATGAAAAGGGGAATTCCCCCCTCCAAAGCGAACTTGGCAGCCTTGAGATTCAGCAGGTTTCCCGGACCGAAAGGCAGGGAGGTCATAATTACCAGATCAGAATTTTCAATCAGACGCAGATTGGCAGCGTGTGACTCTTCGGTTATTGGAGAGAACGGGGCCTCGTCCACAACAGCGACGCCGAGTGACTGGGCAGTTTCATGGTCCGTGTCCAATACATTGAGGACTCCTGCCGTGACCTCATAACCCTCTTTTACGAGGAGGTTCATCAAAGAATGGCCCGTACCCCCTCCGCATATAAGGTGCACCCTGACGCCTTTCCCCCTCTCTATTTTCTCTTTTACCTGCACGGGAGTTACGTATATGGAGGAGGTAATCTCATGTCTCCTGACAACTACGTCTACACGGAATGCCTTTTTTATGTGCTCGGAAGTCAATACATCGTCGGGAGTTCCAAGCGAAATGATTTCTCCACCGCTGAGCAGGGCCATCTTGTCGCAGTATTGAGCAGCGAGGTTCAGGTCGTGGATCGCCACTATTACGGTCAGCCCCTCATTTTGTGACATTGTCTTTATCAAATCAAAAATCTCGAGCTGGTAACTTATATCTAAATTTGCTGTAGGCTCGTCCAGAAGCAGCAGCTTCGGTTCCTGGGCGAGGGCCCTGGCGATGAACACCCTCTGCATCTCCCCGCCGCTGAGCTCGTTTACAGGCCGGTCAGCAAGCTGCAGGGAGTTGGTCTGTTCCATGGCCCGCGTCGCTATATCTATATCTCTTTTGCTTTCACTCTGGAATCTGCCAAGATGTGGAACCCTCCCCATTATTACCACTTCAAATGCCGTGAACGACAGGTCGGCTTTCGGATGCTGAGAGAGCACAGCCAGATCTCTCGCCAGCTCTTTTTTTCCGAGGGAAGAGACGTCCTGCTCCCCCATCACGACCCTGCCGACCCTCGGTTTGATGATTCCGCTTATGCATCTCAGCAGCGTGGTTTTTCCGGAACCGTTGGGCCCTATTATTCCAAAGGACTCCCCTTTCCCTGCTGAAAGACTTACCTCCTTTAGAACCCTCATCGCGCCGTAGTAGCAGGTGATGCTTTGGATGTCGATCATAGTCCCCTCCTCCTTCTTCGCAAAAGGTAAATGAAGAAAGGAGCGCCAAAGAATGCGGTGATTATGC
>JAZGIK010000166.1:0-6392 GCA_036482035.1 Hydrothermarchaeaceae archaeon (SeqCode)
CGTGCCGATGGTACAGCTTGCAGAGGGAGAACCAGTCTTCGTAGAAACGTACGAAGAGAACGGATTTCAACTAAAACCTGATGCAATAGAAAAAAAAATAACCAACAGGACACGTGCAATCATAATAAACTCCCCCAACAATCCAACAGGGTCTGTGCTGCTAAAAGAGGACCTGAAAGGAATAGCGGACATATGCATAGACAAAGAGCTATTGGTAATCTCTGACGAAGTCTATGAGCCCATGACCTATGATTGCGAGCACATCAGCATTGCGTCTTTTAGCGGCATGCAGGAGCGAACAATCACTGTGAATGGATTCTCAAAAGCATATTCGATGACGGGCTGGCGGCTCGGATATGCTGCAGGCCCCCTGGACGTAATAAAGGCGATGACGCGGATTCAGGCCCACTCTATCTCGAATGCCACGTCGTTCGTCCAGAAGGCCGGAGTTGCAGCTTTAAACGGACCACAGGACTGCGTAAAAGAGATGGTAGGGGAGTTCAAGAAGCGAAGGGATGTCATAGTAAAAATGCTAAACGAGATTGAAGGCGCCACGTGCATTGAGCCGAAGGGTGCTTTCTATGCATTTGCTAACTGCAAGAGCTATGAGCCCGACTCATTCAAGCTGGCAGACTATCTGCTGGACAACGGAGTCGCTGTTATTCCTGGAGGCGCATTCGGGAAACAGGGCGAGGGCTTTTTGAGGCTGTCATACGCAACGAGTATGGAAAATATAAAAGAGGGAGTAAGTAGGATAGAAAAGGCATTAGCGAGGCTAAAATGATAACAATAATTGCAGGCAGCGAAAGCGACAGGGAGCTGGTAAAGAAAGTAGGAGAGGTGCTTGATGAATTTGGAGTGGAATATGAATCCCATGTCGCATCTGCTCACAGAACACCCGAAAAACTGAAAGAGATTGTAGAGGCGTCTGACTCAGACGTGTTCATTGGTGTCGCTGGCCTTTCCGCTGCACTACCCGGAGTGATAGCATCGCACACGATAAAGCCCGTCATAGGTCTGCCGGGGGATGTCAAGCTTTCAGGCCTCGATGCATTTCTGTCGATGATGCAGATGCCCCCGGGAGTCCCGGTCGCAACTGTCGGCGTAGACAATGCAAAAAATGCGGCCTTCCTTGCACTCGAAATCCTTGCTGTAAGGGATGAAAACCTGAAAAACAGGCTAAAAGAATACCGAAAATTATAGTACTATTGTCTGCCCGTTCCTTCTCAAGTATATGTCTTTGTCTATAGAATAACCAAGTTCTTCTCCGAGTTCAGCATAGCTTGCCAGCATGGTCAAATTGCCGTGGCAGGGGACGATATTTTCCGGTTGTAACATCTTTAAAACGTCCCTGTGGTCCTCCATCGACGCATGGCCCGATACGTGTGCGTCTTTGAATAGCCTCGCACCGAGCATGTGAAGCTTTGTTTCTAGGGCGTAGCGATTTGCCACGTTGATGGGATTGGGTATTACACCAGAGGAAAATATCACCTGGTCGTCCTTTTCTATCTTGTACGGGAGCTTGTCTGTAGCTATTTTCGAAAGGAGGGCGTCTGGTTCTCCCTGATGCCCGGTGACTATGGGCAGATATTTTTCTTTGCCCTCCTTCACAACTTTTTCAAGGATTTTCCTTATGGATTTCTGATCTCCGTATACGCGAGTGCTGCCCGGCAGGTCGAGGATATTCAGGGCTTCTGCAATGCTCGAATATTTTTCCATGGAACGGCCCAAAAGCAGCGGTATTATCCCCATCCTGCTGGCTATTTCTGTGATGCTTGAAATCCTTGCAATCTGCGAGGAAAACGTGGTAATTAGCACCCCTTTATCAGGGTCACTTTTCAGAAGAAGGTCCTCCACTAACTTCTGGGCAATCTCCTCAGAAGGGGTCCTGCCTTCGCTATCAACACTTACTGACTCGACAATAAGCGCTTTGACACCATCACTTCCAAGTTTTTTGAGCCTGGTGTAGTCAGGCTTTTTCCCTATTACGGGGGTGTCGTCGAGCTTGAAGTCGTTTGCATAGACGAGAGTCCCCTCCGACGTGTGTGCCACGCACATGGTGGACTGGGGAATCGAATGCGTCATCCTCACAAACTCTATACTGATATTTGATGTTATATCGGTCGTTTCTCCCTGCTCCAGTGTGACAAGCCGGTTTGGGATTTTGCTGTACTTCTTCTCGTGTTCAATCAGCTTCAGAGTATATGAGGTGCCTATAATCGGAGCGGATTTGAAATTCCCTGCCAGTTTTGGAACCGCGCCTATATGGTCGAGATGCCCGTGGCCCAGTATTATGGCCTTGACGTCCCCTTTTACCTTTGAGATGTCAGGAACAATTCCCTTATCAATAAGCTCCTTTTGCCCCATCTTCGAAATGTCGGTGTCCTCGTGGATCATTACCCTGTCCAGGCGAATGCCCATGTCAATTATGAATGTGTCGCCGCCGACCTCTACGGCAGTCATATTCCTCCCCACCTCTTCATACCCTCCAATTGCTGTGATTTTCATGTACTATCTCCTTGCGTATTTTTTGCAGTCCATGCCACGGTTTTCCAGCCAGTCCTTTGTCATTCCAGTGATTACAGTATCAACATTCCTTAATTCTTCAATGGTTCTGGCACCTGTGAGAAACATGGCTGTTTTCAATTCATCTATCACCCGATTTAGCGTGTTTAAAACCTCGTCTTTTCCTTTCACTGCCCCGCTCAAGAGTGGATGTGCGATGCCGCATGCAACAGCACCGAGAGACAGGGCCTTCGCAACCTCGAGCCCGTTTCTGACGCCCCCGGTGGATATTATGTTTAATTTCGTACCCTCTATGCATTCTATCGTTGACACAGCTGTCGGGATTCCCCAGTCCCAAAACGTCTTTTCAAAACCCTTGCGCCTGTAGTACTCGACTGCCGAAAACGATGTGCCGCCCAGGCCTCCGACATCTATTCCGGCCGCTCCGGCCTTCTCTATGAGTTTCGCCTCTTCCATTGCTATCCCGGCGCCGGTCTCCTTTGCTATCACCGGCACATTCAAATCCTTTAGCTTTTCCAGTCCCCTGAGGGCACCTTTAAAGTCTGTGTCCCCCTCTGGCATTATTGCCTCTTGCAGGGGATTCAAGTGTATGGCCAGTGCATTCGCATCTATCATCTCCACCGCCTTTTTTGCTTCTTCTATGCCATACCCTTTTGAGAACTGTACCGCCCCGAGGTTTCCAATTAAAAATATGTCCGGTGCCGTCTCCCTTGCAATCGAGTACGTCGGCGTCAGCTTCTCGTCTTCGATACCTGCCCTCTGGCTCCCCACTCCCATAGGGATATTCAGCTCTGTAGCTGCAAGTGCCAGGTTTCTATTTATCTCTTCTGCCTTTTCGTGGCCTCCTGTCATGCCGGCGATTATTATGGGGGCCCCTATCTTCCTGCCGAAGAAATCGCATGTTAGCTCTATCTCGTCGCGGTTGATCTCTGGCAGTGCTCTGTGAACGAACGTGATGTCGTCGAATCCGTTTTTTGTACTGCTCTGGATATCCTCCCTGAGAGATATCTCTATATGATCTAGCTTCCGGTCGGTTACCATTGCGCAAAATACTTACATCAGGGCTTTATATCCTTTGTTATGATACTTGTAGTGAACGACGACGGGATAGGCTCTCCCGGAATCAGGGCAGCCGTAGAAGCGGTAAAAGACATTGATGACGTGGTAGTGGTTGCGCCGGCCGTGCAACAAAGCGGTGTAGGCAGGTCGATTTCGCTTTTTTCGCCGGTCAGCATCTCGAAGGGAAAAATTGCAGGAGTCGAGGCCTACTCGATAAGCGGGACGCCGGTGGACGCAGTCATCGCCGGGATATATGGAATCCTCGAAAAACCCCCGGACCTGCTCGTCTCAGGAATAAACGTCGGTGAAAATATGAGTTCTGAAGCGACCACCTCGGGAACCGTCGGCGCTGCGCTTGAGGGAGCGAGCCAGGGAGTTCCTTCCATCGCAATTTCCATCCACTCCATGGAGGCCATAGAATTTGTGTCGATGGAATATGACGTGGATTTCTCTATTGCCAAAAAGGTCCTCAAAAAGCTTGTAAAATTCGTGCTCAAAAACGGGCTGGCAAAAGGCGTTGACCTCCTGAATGTAAACGTCCCTACAAAAGTCAAAAGCATGGAAGTAGAGATTACCAGACTTGCGAACAGGATGTACACGACGAGTGTAGAGGAGAGGCGGGACCCAAGAGGAAGAAAATACTACTGGATAGCCGGAGAGCCGATTAATGATACGGAGGTGGGCACGGACGTCCACACTGTAAGAGTAGAAAAGCGCATATCAATAACGCCCTTGAAACTGGATTTCACATGCCATGAAAATCTTGACAATTTAAATGTATTGAAAAATTTGAAAATCTAAAGTTTTTCAATTCAATGAAGAAAGCCCACGTGGTATAGCTTGGATAGCATAGGGGCTTGCGGAGCCTCGGACCCGGGTTCAAATCCCGGCGTGGGCATGTCTCTTTTTTTACCGGGACCAAACACAATTTTTAAAATAATCATAAAATCAGATTTTGGTCTGGGTTTTGCATAGCGGGTTCAAAGCCCATAATTTTACTTGTTCTGTGAGGGGATTTGAACTCATACTTCAACTACTCTCTGGGAAAGTTGACCCCACTCTCCACAACTTTTTTATGATTCTGAATTCTATTTACTGGATAGGAAGTGAAAAATGATGAAGAAGACGATGAGGAATAAGGTGAAGAAGAAGCGGACTCAGAAGTTGAAGAGGAAGACGAGGAGGAGGACGAGTACATAGACGAAGAAGATTAGCCCTTCCTCAATCCCCACAACCTTTTTATGTTTCAACTGAGATTAGTGAGCAGGTAAAGACGATGGTCGAAGGATATTGTATGAAATGTAAAGCAAAAAGAGAGATAAAAGATGCCAAGCAGATAACCATGAAGAACGGCAGACCGGCAGTACAGGGCACATGCCCCAAATGCAGCACGAAGATGTTCAAGATTGGTAAAATGTGAGTGTGGGTATCTCTTCACCCACTCTATTCATTTTTTAAATGGCATACCCCTGACTTACGTTTACGGGGGGTGATAGATGCCATGCAATAAGGCGCAGGTCCAAATTTCTCTCAATGTTAACCTTTCATGGTAGTTTGGAAAGTTTCAAAACGGATGGTTTTAGAGTGTTGGAGAAAAACATGGATTATATGGACCTGTGCCCGGAGTGCGGCGGCAGAGACCTTAGCAGAGATTATAAAAGAGCAGAGATTGTCTGCGGCGGGTGCGGCCTCGTAGTCGACGAGGATATAGTTGACCAGGGTCCTGAGTGGAGGGCCTTCGACTACGGGCAGATGCAAGCACGGAGTAGAACCGGGGCGCCGATGACCTATCTGGTTCACGATAAGGGCCTCTCTACGACTATAGACCAGAGGGACAGGGATATCTTTGGCAATAATATCACAAAGCACAGAGCACAGCTCTATAGGATCAGAAAGTGGCAGAAGAGAATCAGGGTTTCGAACTCAATTGAGAGAAACCTATCCGTTGCTCTAATGGAGTTAGAGAGGTTTTCCTCTAGGCTGGCGCTGCCCAGGAACGTCCGCGAAACGGCGGCTGTGGTATACAGGAGGGCCGTTGAAAAGGGATTGGTCAGAGGGAGGGGCATTGAACGCGTACTGGCGGCATCGCTTTATACCGCGTGCAGGCAGTGCAACGTTCCAAGGACCCTGGACGAGATTTCGGAGGCTTCGGGCGTTGGCAGGAAGGATATCGGAAAGACTTATAGATTTATCTCGAGACAGATGGGCATCGGCCTTAACCCTACAACCCCCGTTGACTACGTTCCACGCTTTGGTTCAGAGCTTGGACTTTCAGGCGAGGTGCAGTCAAAGGCCATAGAAATTCTAAGAGCTGCCATGGATATGGAGCTGACCTCGGGCAGAGGGCCCGTCGGCGCGTGTGCGGCCGCAATCTACATCGCAAGTGTCTTGCTTGGGGAGAGGAGAACGCAAAAAGAGATCGCCGATGCTGCCGCGGTAACAGAGGTGACGATCAGAAACAGGTACAAAGAGATGGCGGAGAAGCTGGACATCGAGGTAGCATTATAACGGTCTTGGATTCCTAATATACTATTAGCTAGCCGATGATATATCCCTTCACTTTCTCCTTGGACAACTTCGTGTACCCGTCTTTAAAATCAATGATCGCAAGATCGATTGTTTCTTCGGTCAGCTTGCCATCCTTCACATCGCGCAAGGCCGCAAGAGCCAGCTTCACTGCCTCGTCTCTACCCATTTTCTCTGAGTACTTTTTCTCAAAGAGCTCCATCGCAGTACGCCGTCCCTCCCCTATTGCCGTGGCCTTATACCCGACGAGGGCTCCGCTGGGGTCAGCCTCATATAAGCCT
>JAZGIK010000167.1:0-2271 GCA_036482035.1 Hydrothermarchaeaceae archaeon (SeqCode)
TGGGGCAATTTCAACTTTCAAAGGATTCCTTGATTTCTGGAAAGCAGATTTCGGATACCAATCTACAGGTTAAGACCGGTGCCTCCATCGTGGCCATCCTTAAGGGTGACGAAATGCATCCAAATCCATCTGCAGACACGGTCATACAGGAAAATGATGTGCTTTTGGTTCTTGGTACCTCGGAGCAGCTGCAGCGGGCCAGCGTCATGATTGAACGAATAGACGAAAAAAGGAAGTTAAAAGATTTGGAAAATAGGGAGAATGAAGCATGAAAGACCATGTAATTATCTGTGGGTTTGGATACAACGGAAAAAAGGTTGCCAAAGAGCTTCAAAGGCAGGGCGTGGAACATCTGATTATCGAAAGGGAAAAGAAGCTCGTAGAGGAACTTTATGACGCTGATTCAAAAACCAGATATGTGGGACAGGTTGCTGTCGACGGGGGAACCACAAAGAGGGTTTTGATGGAGGATGCAAAGTCTGAAGAAACCCTGAAAGCGGCAGGAATAGAAGACGCAAAGGCGCTTTTGATTACGGTGGGGGACGACGCTGAAGTCGCGTTCATAACTCTTGTTGCAAGAAATCTAAACCCTTCCCTCCCTATAATCGCAAAAGCAGATAAACTCGAATCCATGAGAAAGATGTATCGGGCCGGTGCAACCAAGGTTGTGTCTCCATCTGTTATCGGAGGAAAGATGGCTGCCAGAGCGGCGGTCAAGCCTCTCGTTGCTGAATTTATAGACAGGGTCACCCTCATGAAGGATTTCGAGATAGCCCAGTTTAAAATTGATAAGGACTCCAGCCTCTACAAAAAGAAGCTAAAAGACCTAAAACGTTCTTCGAGGAACGTATCAATTTTGGCTATTCATCACGAAGGAGAACTCACCGCCAACCCCCCTCCAGACGCCACGTTGAACGAAGAAGACGTGATAGTGGTTCTTGGACCCAGTGAAGAACTAAGAGAAATGGCTAAGGATTAGTCTTCAACGATCACTTTTGCTATTGCTGCCACTTTGTCTCCCTTTGCCAGTTTCATCAAAGTTACGCCCTGTGTGTTTCTGCCAATGACTGATATCCCCTTTACAGGCGATCTTATGACCACGCCCTCCGCACTTGTCAACATAAGTTCATTGTCTTCAGTTACGCCCACTATGCCTACCACCGGTCCGTTTCTTACGCTTGGAATGATGTTTATTACGCCCTTGCCTCCCCTTCTATGAAGTGGGTAATCCTCATGTTTTGTGCGTTTACCAAAGCCGTTTTCTGTGACTGCGAGGAGGGTAATCCCTTCCCTTAGGATCGACATGCCTACTACCTCATCTTTTTCTCTTAGCCTTATCCCTCTTACGCCCGCGGCTGTCCTGCCCATGGACCTTACATTCGCCTCTGAGAAGCGAATTGCCTTGCCGTATTTTGAAGCGAGCATTACTTCCTCGCTCCCATTTGTAAGATTGACCTCCACCAGCTCATTTCCCTTGGCAAGCTTTATTGCCTTTATTCCTCCTTTCCTAGGATGGCTAAACGCCTTAAGCGGCGTCTTTTTAACTGCCCCATTTTTTGTTGCCATGAACACAAAATGCTCTTCGTCAAACTCCTTTACTGGTATGTTTGCTGTTATCCTCTCTCCCTCTTCAACCGGCAGAAGATTTACTATCGCCTTGCCTTTTGAATAGCGTCCTGCCTGGGGTATCTCGTAAACCTTCACCCAGTACACCTTGCCAATGGTAGAAAAGAAAAGCATGTAGTCATGGGTGGATGCGATGAATATATCGGAGATGGCATCCTCCTCTTTTGTTTCCATGCCGATTTTTCCCTTGCCGCCTCTTCTCTGCTTTCTGTAGACGCTGACAGGGAGCCGTTTTATGTAGCCACTGGCGGTTATGGTTACCATCATCTCCTCTTCTGCAATCAGGTCCTCTATGCCTATCTCCCCCTCGTATTCTATTATTTCCGTCCTCCTTTCGTCCGCATATTTTTCTTTGAGCTGCTGGAGTTCCTCTTTGATTATTTTTACGATTTCTGCATCGCTTGCAAGTATCTTTTTTAGCCACTCTATCTTCTTTTTGAGTTCCGCGAGTTCTTCGTCAATCTTTTCCTGCTCAAGTGCCGTCAGGCGCTGCAGACGCATCTCAAGGATAGCTTTGGCCTGCTCTTCGGTGAGCTTAAACTTGGCTACGAGGCCGCCTTTGGCCTGCTCCGGGCCTTTTGACGCCTTGATTAACTTTATGACAGCGTCTATGTTATCGAGTGCGGTCCGGAGTCCCTCGAGAAT
>JAZGIK010000168.1:0-2645 GCA_036482035.1 Hydrothermarchaeaceae archaeon (SeqCode)
GGTTCACCGTTGTAAAGGACGCGAATAAAAGGGAGGCGCTCTCGAAGCTCACGAGCTATGGCCATATAATCCTAAGCGCGCCGGTCTGCATAGCAGTCTTCATGGACACCGAGGCGAGCTACGACCTGACAAAAGATACCATGGCGATAGGCGCATGCAACCAGAACATCCTTCTGGCAGTGCATTCACTGGGCCTCGGCGGGGTGTGGCTCGGCGAAATCCTCAAAAATAAAGAAACGGTCAGAGAGCTACTGGGCGCGCCAGAGCCGTACGAGCTGATGGCAGTGCTTGCAATTGGTTATCCCGCTCCGAAAGAGAGGAGTTCGACGAGGAGGGATGTAAAGGAGGTAACACAGTTTAGTTAGCTTATTTCTTCAGCACTCAAATAGCACTGGGGGTCCTCCGCCCATATATCGCCGTACACGGTCTCGGCCCTGATCCTGCACCCGCCGCAGATTGAGTTGTACTTGCAAGTCCCGCACTTTCCCTTCAGGTGCTTTGGCTTTTCCCTCATCATCTGCAGGAATTCGTTTTCCGTGTCGTTCCAGATCTCGCTGAATTTCTTATCCCGCACGTTTCCGAGTGTCTTGTGGCCCCAGAACTGGCACGCGTGCACGTCGCCCACGTTGTCGACATTCGAAAATTTGTGGCCTGCAGAGCACCCGCCGTGCATCTTTAGGAGTTCCATTACCTCGTTGGCCCTCTCCGGCGCGTTTTTGAGGATGTAATTATAGATGTACGCTCCGTCTGCATGGTTGTCAGTGGTGAGAATCTCCACGTCCACGCCAGCGTCATGCAGTTCTATGGATTTGTCAACGAGATATTCCATTACATTCCGACTCTGCTCTTTTGTTATGTCCTGCTTTGCAATCTCCTTGCCCCTGCCCGCATAGACGAGGTGGTACATGCAGAACCTGGGTATGCCTTCGTCGACCACGATGTTGATAACCTCGTCCAGGTCCTTGTAGTTCACCTGTGACACGGTAAATCTAACACCGCCCCTGAGTCCGGCATCCATTGATATTCTGATGCCATCAATGGCCTTTTCGAACGCGTTCGGCACGCCCCGGAATTTGTTGTGCGTTTCTGGCCCTCCGTCGAGGCTGACACCAACGTACTGTATCCCAGCAGATGTCATCTTGTCAGCCACGTCTTTTGTAATGAGGGTTCCGTTCGTGGATATCACTGTTCTTATTTTTTTATCAGTGGCATATCCTGCCAGCTCGAAAAAGTCCTTTCTCAGAAGCGGCTCGCCGCCGGATAGAAGCAGTACGGGGACTTTGAGCTCTCCCAGGTCGCCGATAAAGGCACGCCCCTCTTCGGTTGCAAGCTCTCCGCTGAAATCCCTGTCCTCTGCCTGGATGTAGCAGTGTAAGCATCGCAGGTTGCACCTCTTTGTCATGTTCCAGACGACAAGTGGCCTCGCGCCGGTAGTGAACTGCAGCATCTGGTGAGGGATTTCACTCGGGGGCATGTCCTTGTATTTTATAGCATCAGAAACAGTTGCCGTGCCACACAAAAGCTTAGTACATCCGATCATTTGAATCCACTTGTCACAACGCGCTTCGCTATTGCTCCTCGCGTCTTCACCCATTCCCTAAGCATATCGTTTGTAAGAATATTCGTGTGTCAAACTTAACACAAAGACATATATTCTTCAATCTGCTTCATTATGGCCACAATTACCACTTAATCCAATTGCAACTTATTTATTTTATATAAAAGCAACAAGAGGCGAGAGCGGGGCGAGTGTTTGGTAACATAACTTTAAATAGGTAATACGCAAATTACAAGTCGGTATACTTCGATTAGACTTCTTTTTTTAGAGGGGTTATTCTTTGTATAACTAGAGTATAAGGTGAATAATAATGGCAGATGGAAACCAGACTTTTGGTGAGCCTCGTGAGATGCACAAAGTCACTTGCTCAGATTGCGGGCAAGAGGCCGAAGTCCCCTTCAAGCCAGACGGTACAAGACCCGTTTACTGCAGGGACTGTTTCTCAAAGCGAAGACCAGCTAGATATTAAGATACAGAAAATTAGTTCTTGATTTTTTTAAATTTTTTTAATTTTTTAAATATAGCAACAGGCGAGAGCTGGTAAGTGATGTAACAACTTATTGTTTGTAGGAATAGTACTGGCACTATCGCTTCTCCTCAAAAAAGGGTGCAATTTTATAACATTGCTTATATACGGGACGATGTTATAGGCTTAGGAAAGCTAGCTAATAAGGATCTTCTTATTTTTTGGCTTTGAATCTGGCAGTGATAAAAATGGAGTTTGAAGAAAAGACTTTGGTTTGTGAAGACTGCGGAGAGGAATTCATATTTAGTGCTGACGAGCAGCAGTTCTTCCATGAAAAGGGATTTGAAAATCTTCCAAAGAGATGCAAGCCTTGCAGGCAAAGGAAGAAAATGTCGAGAAATTCATCCAGTGGGTTTGGAAAGAGACAGCTACACACCATCACATGTGCGGATTGCGGCGACGAGGCGCAGGTACCTTTCCAGCCGTCCGGGGATAGGCCCGTTTACTGCAGGGATTGTTATCAGAAGCATAGATAGTTGGTAATTAATGAGTAGACGAAGAAGATTCATCAGAAAAAAAGGAACTCATAAAAATGTGGGTGGCCGCAGAGGCACCAGGGAG
>JAZGIK010000169.1:0-6353 GCA_036482035.1 Hydrothermarchaeaceae archaeon (SeqCode)
ATGCCCCAGTAATCCTCAGAACCACCTCTAGCAGTATAAACGTAAGTAATATCGCTGGAATCGTTCACTCTATCATAGTGGGGGTCGCCGGGAAAGTCGGTGTCTGGTGTGTAGTCAAGTTCATGTCCATCGATGTTTGGTCTTAAAGTCGTTGTAGCTGCATGAGCTTCCGAGATAGATAGAATCGAAGCCAACGAAAAGCAGATGAGTAGGATGGTCGTCCTTTTTTTTGTAGAAAAAGGAATTATATTTCCCATTAATGTTATTATTGTCTCTGATTTTATTAAAGATATGTGTCTCATCCTGTTCGCCTTTCAGCCGATTATCATAACTATCTGGGAGAAGACCATTGTGATAAATATGATGAAGAGGATTGTAGAGAGCTTGCTAAATCTCCTTCTGAGCCTTCCTATGATGTTTAACATATTGTGGAACGGCTCTGTCACCTCGATGTGAATCAGGAGCGCTATCAGCACAACTGAAAAGATTACACCGACGTTTATCGCATGCTTGACACCGAAGGAATTCTGATAGTATGCCATGGAGGTGATTGACATCGTTGTAGACATGCCCATAGACGTGGTGACGCTTGCCATGGAAGTCGAAAATGCAGCAAATGACACGAAAGAGCTCCACACGTATGGATGGTACGGCGGGACTGACAGGACCTCCTCATAGCTCTTCTCTCTGGAATTAACCTTCAATACAAATGTGACCTTTTCGCCGACTTTCAAATCGTTTATGTATGCATACTGATATTTCCTCGACGAGAGCGGAGACAGCACAGTCTTGCCTCCCATCACCTCTTCGCCATTTGCGTAAAGTGTGTAAGTGTAAGGAGTGTCGTCCAATCCGAAGTTTTTGATTGAAAACGAAACAATTATCGGCTCGCCTTCCTTCGGGACCTCCGGAAAGACGAAAAGCTTTACAGGGCTTGACACGGAAGCAAAGCTGGCTATGCACGCCGACAAAAAGAAGATGGCCAGAGCTAAAATAAGTATCTTTATCTTTATCTGTTTCTCGTTTTTTGTTTGAGTGACGTACATTACCTTTAGAGCTGTTTCAAGAGGCCATCTGCCTCCAGCTTACTGAACACGTCCGCGACTATCGATGCCGGTATTTGCATGATGTCTGCGATGTCTGAAATACAGACCTCGCCCGTTTCCGCGACAGCCGTTAAGACCATTTCGACCAGATTCATTTCATTTCACCTTTTTTTCGTTGTTTTATGTATTATATATATAAAACTAAGGCTATATAAGCCTTTTTTTAAAGAAAAATCAGTGTTATCCGGTCTTTTGAGAAAAAAAGTTCAAAAATAGACCTATTTTGTTAAAAAAGTCTCACAAAATAGGGATTTATGTGAAAAAAAATTCACAAAGCAAAGCCCTTCAGGTTCTTCAGGGTCTCTGCAACCTTCTTGCCATCGGCACTTAACGTATACTTCTTCTTTTCGTCCTGTTCGACCATGCCAGATGTCCTGAGTTTTCGCAGATGGAAGCTTAATTTTGTGTGGTCCTCCACCCCGAGCTCTTCGAGTATGCCCATAAAACTGGAATGGCCCTGAAGAAAGAGGTACTCTATAGCGGCTCTCCTTATGGGGTTTGATAGTGAACTCATCATATCCTGGATTCTATCCCCTTTCGCTCCAGAAGCTGACAAGGTTTTGCTGAATTTTGACTCTTCCAGGGCCCTCTTTACTGTTATTTGCACCTCATTTATCTTGAATGGCTTTGAGACGTAGTCGCTTGCACCCTCCTTCATCGCCTCGACAGCGTTTTCTATGGTGCCAAAGCCTGTTATCATGATCACCCTTACCGCCGGCTTTAGCTTTTTAGTCTGCCTGAGCACTTCCATGCCATCGATTCCGGGCATGATCAAATCTGTCAAAATCACATCGAAATCCTCTTTCTTTATCTTTTCCAGCGCCTCCGCGCCGGAACCGACATCAGATACCGTGTAACCTTCTCTTGTAAGCATCTCCACGATACCTTCACGCATCTGCTCGTCGTCGTCCACGACCAGGATTTTACTCACCTTTTCCACCTGCCGGCAGCTTTATGATAAATGAAGTCCCTTTTCCTATCTCGCTTTTTACGTCTATTTGGCCTCCATGTTTTTCTACTATCCTGTAGCTGATTGAGAGGCCGAGCCCTGTCCCTTTGCCTACCTTGCGTGTCGTGAAAAACGGGTCGAATACCTTTGTGAGATTTTCTGGAGATATGCCTTCTCCGGTGTCCGAGACCTCTATTTCCATGATGTCACCTATCCGTCCTGTACGAAGAATAAGCTTGCCCCCGTTCGGCATTGCCTGACAGGCATTTGTTATGGCATTTATGAACACCTGCTGGAGCTGTGCAGGATCTACCAGAACTTCTGGCAAGTTTTCGTCCAGTTCCTTTACGACCTCTACCTTCTTTGTTTCGTGTTTTAAGATATCTAAAGTTTTCGCAATGAGGGTATTTATGTCAGTGTAATAGGGATGGAACTCCGGTGTCCTGGAGAAGTCTAGCAGATTTTTCACTATCCTCGTGGCCCTGTCTACGTTGCCCTCGATTTTTGAAAGTTTCTCCTTGATTTTTTTGTCTTTAGTATCCTGCAGGAGCATCTGAGCATTTATAGATATGTTCGCAAGCGGGTTGTTTATCTCATGGGCCAGGCCTGCAGCAAGTTGGCCGAGCGACGCCAGCTTTTCGGATTGAATGAGCTGCCTCTGGGTGGTCTCGATGTCTTCTGCCATCTTGTTGAATGCCTCCGAAAGGGTGCCTATTTCATCCTTTGTTTTTACATCTATCCTGTGGTCAAGTCTGCCTTTCCCTATCTCGCCTGTGGCTTTGACGAGCCTCATCAGTGGTTTGGTTATAGTACGGGCAATAGGCGGAACGAAAAATATCAGGGCCGCTGTAAGAACTAAAACTGCTACTATTATTCCATTCCTTAATGCATAAATGGGGGAGTATACCTCATTTTTACCCATTTCCGCAACTATGCACATCTCTCTTTTAACAAGCCATTTGTATGCTCCGAACACCTGCTTGCCTTCGTAGTTTTCGTATATCCCCGTTACAGATTTGCCGCCAATGCACTCATCAATCCCTTCACTGTGTGTCTCTTCTTTCAACGGCTGCCCGGCCTTCAACTTTGGATCAGAAACGTGATAGTAGAACTTGTTTAGGAGGTATATCTCTCCGCTCTCTCCGAGGCCCGAGCGCTCATGCATCATCCTGTCTATGTCATTAAGATTCAATCTTCCTGCAAGAACGCCGAGGAGATTTCCGTCGTTGTCCTTAACAGGAGAGGCAATCGTCATGACGGGCCTGCTGTACTCGGGAGATATGTATATGTTCTGGGCAAAAGTGCCCTCTTTCCCTTTAACGAAGTATTCTATGTCAGATTCATTTTTTCCCTCCCTCAAGCTATCTGTCGAGACCAACACTTCTCCATCCGGTGAAATGTAGGAGATTTCAAAAAATCTCTGACTCTCCTCTATGGCTGTTTTCAAGTATTTTTCTGTGTCCTCGTAGGCCCTCAAATAGATGGGTTCTGTACTAACCCTTGTGAGCAGCCTTTCTGTATTTTTCTCAAAAACCGGAGAACCTGCTATTATCACTGCCTCCTTTTCATTCTCTGAAATCCAGGTGTTTATCATCTCCTCCCTTAACTCGGTTGTCGCAGCCAAGTATTCGAAAGTCTGTTCCTCTATGGCCTTTTTTCCATTATCATACGTGATTAGTCCTACAGCTATTAGAGGCAATATAGAAAAAACCAGAAAATATGCTATGAGTTTTGTTGTTAGGCTTTGTTTCATTTATTAATCCCTGACTCAATGTTTGTGATTTCTTTCTTGTAGCTATCAAGCTTATGGATATATTTATCCTTCAACTGTATGTACAAATCACTGTCGACCTGTCCCTCACGGAATTTCTTTTCAAGTCCTTCCAGAGATGCCTCTATCGTGTCTTTTTTAATCTGGAGTTGTGCCAGTTCAGATACCAGCTGCTCATTTTCATGTATTTCAGGCTTTTTAGGCGGTTTCCCTGCAAGGCTTCGAGTCTCAGTAAGACGACTTGTTACCACAGGCATCTCCGGGCTCTTCCATCCGAAGTCGCTCTTTTTGAACACCCTGCTAAAAAGCCATTTTATTTTGTCGATGAAACTGACGGTATATCTTTCGTCTACGAGGTATCCTGCAAGTCTTTTGAACTCGATTGCAGCCGAGGAGAAAGGTCGAGTCGTAACGACTGGATTTCCCAGAGATATGGCTTCTCTGACGCTGATATCTTCCGGAATTACACTAACCACCGGGGCATCGAAGACCGATTCCACCTCAGTAACTGAAAGCTCGTATTTATCTTTCCTCACCCTGTTTAAGATTACCCCCCTCGTAGGAACATTATATCTCCCCGCTATCTCGACTGCCCTCAATGCATCTGTTATAGCAGGAATTTCAGGATTTGTTACAACCAATGCCTCGTCGGCTATCTTCAATGTAGGCACGATTTCGTTGCCAAGTCCAGGGCAGGAATCGATTAAAACAAGGTCTGCATCCAGCTCATTTAAGGAGTCTCGCATCTTAGTCAAATCAACTTCAGTGCTGTCAAAAGATAGCTGTGCTGGGATAATCCTAACGCCATTTGAACATACGTGAATCGCATCTCTTAAAGGAATTTTTTCTTCCAGCACGTCGTTTAGAGTATACTGAAAACTGAATATGCCAAGATGGAGCCCCAGATTCGGAGTGGTCACGTTCCCGTCAATTCCGATCACATGTCTCCTGAACTCGGCGGTTAACGCAGCACTCAAGTTTGAAACTGTTGTGGTCTTTCCCACTCCTCCTTTTCCAGACAGGATTGCTAGGACTTTCATTTCTTCACTTCTCTTTTTAAGCTTTTTAGTAAATTTATCATATCTTTTCGATAAGTAGGTTTGCCAAATCTAGATTTTGTGACCATGGCCGGTTTGTGTTGTGTCGACGCCTTTTCGGTTACAATGTCTGCTGGGGCTTCGTGGGGTGCACGCTTAACTTCTCTTTTCAGCCTCTTTAATAAGTTTATTTTTTCTTTTCTATAAGCGGATTTACCGAATATGGGCTTCTTCAATGCCTTTTGTGGCGCACGCTTTGAATCTTCAGGCAGCATTTGAGAAGGCCCGGGCCCTGTCACCCCAATCTCTTTTCTAATTTTTGTCAAAATTTCTGTCTTGTCTATTTTTCGTCTTGTTTTCCTTCCAGCTGACACCCTTCTGACAAAGGCAAATGAAAATAGCGCAGCTAATACAATCAATATCACTTTTAAGAAGGACAGCACTGCAGCACTCAGCCTTTCTTTCATGCCGGCTCCTGGTAGTGCTTTTGGAATCGATTTTGAAATTGATGATAGTACAGAGCCTAGCCTTTCTTTCAAGCCAATAGGTAGTACACGCACTTTTCCTGGAAGCAATGTAATGAATACATCAGAGCTTCTGGCGGTGTATTGGTTGCCTTTTATATCGATATAAGAAACGTCTAGAGCTGGCAACACAACCTCTTTTTGCTCTTTTATTTCCTCTGCCTTTATTACATAAGAGAATGTTTTAGATTCTCCGGGAATTAACTCTGTTATAGAGGACAACTCCCCTGAAACGAGTATAAAACCTTCAGGAATCACGTCCTCAAATTCTACAATTCTTGCTGTGATCTCTCCTACATTTTTTAGTTCTATCAAGACTGTGGCATTTTCTCCTGGTTTTAAAGAAGACTTTGTAACAGTCTTTAACACATTGACCTTTGGGGTCTCCAGCTCTACTGGGGGCGCAGGAGTAATACTAAAGAAAGATATACTGCGGTCGTAGGAGCCTGCAGTTGCATAATCCCCGTTTTCAGAGATGGCTACTGAAGATACGTACCCTCCCGTACTGTGTTTCCCAAGCAACTCACCTGTAGAGCTGAAGAAATATACATTGAAATCCTTCGAAGCTGCTGATATATAGGAACCGTCTGAAGATATAGCAACGTCCCATACCTCATCTTCAGTCATGTACTCGAAAAGCAGATTACCAGATTTGTCGAAGAGGTACACATTGTTGTCATAGGAGCCTGCTGCTATGTAATCGCCGTTTGAAGAGATGGAGGTTGAAAATAATACGTTGTCTGTTCGATATTTAAAGAGTAGACGGCCGGATTTGTCAAATAGATACATGTGGTTGTCATAGGAGCCTGCTGCTATGTAATCGCCGTTTGAAGAGATGGACGTGCTTAATACTACGTCATCTGTTTTGTATTTCCAGAGGAGAGTACCGGATTTGTCGAAGAGGTACACATTGTTGTCATAGGAGCCTGCTGCTATGTAATCGCCGTTTGAAGAGATAGCAACGGT
>JAZGIK010000170.1:0-2747 GCA_036482035.1 Hydrothermarchaeaceae archaeon (SeqCode)
GGGCATGGGCGAGGGCAGATATTATATGGGACTCCCAGGATACAAGAACCAATTTATAGAAAGATTGGGCTTTAAACCCTATCCCGGGACCTTAAATCTGAGACTGAAAGCAGAGGAAGACATACGGGGGAGGCAAATCCTCAGGGACCTGGAGGGCATCGAGATCAAGGGGTTCACATCTGGAGAAAGGACTCTCGGGCCGGTGAAATGTTTTATGGCAAAGATCGACGGGATTGAAGGAGCAGTCGTTATGCCAATAAGGACTCATCACGGATTAAACACACTTGAGGTGATTGCACCGGAAAATATCCGCAAGAAACTCGGGCTTAATGATGGAGATACCGTGACAGTGAAGGTGATAACATGAATGTAGAAGATGCGATAAGTGCGCTACAAAAAGGGGAGCCAATACTCGTATATGATGCAGATGGCAGGGAGGAAGAGACTGATATAGTCATAGCGGGCCAGTTTGCCACTCCGCAGGAAATAATGAGACTGAGAAGGGACGGAGGCGGATTGGTATGCATGGCCGTGCATCCCATAGTTGCTACCAGGCTTGGAATCCCTTTCATAACCGATGTATGGGAACACTCGAAGGACAGATATAACATATTCAAAGAACTTGAAGCGAACGACATACCCTACGACGAAAAGTCCACATTCTCCATAACAATCAATCACAGGAAGACTTTCACAGGAATCACCGACAACGATAGGTCTCTTACCGTCAAAGAGTTCGCAAAAATTACCGAGAACTCATTAAACGGAGGCGACGAAAAAGAATTTGGCAGGAACTTCAGGTCGCCGGGCCACGTCACCTTGCTCCGCGCTACGGACGGTCTTTTAAAGAACAGGAAGGGGCACACGGAACTCAGCGTTTCCCTGATGGAGCAGGCGGGACTCATACCTGTTGCTGTGATATGCGAGATGATGGGCGACGATGGTAATTCTCGCTCTATCAAAGACGCTGAGAAATATGCAAAAAAGCATGGTCTGGTATTCATCGAGGGTCGGCAGGTCATCGAGTCGTTTCAAAAAGCTTATTAAACAGTTGGGACGAAGGGATTCCTATGCCGATTCAGGAAGTCGATAAGATATGGATGAACGGCGAGCTTGTAGACTGGAAAGAGGCAAAAATCCACGTGCTCACACACGCCCTTCATTACGGCTCGGCAGTATTTGAGGGAATCAGATGCTACAAGACGCCGGACGGACCTGCCGTTTTCAGGCTTAAAGAGCACATAAGCAGGCTTTTTGACTCTGCAAAGATATATTTCATGGAACTGCCTTACTCGCCAGAGGAGTTGAGGACGGCAACGAAAGAAATGATAAAGGCCAACGGGCTCGAGGAGTGCTACATAAGGCCCATTGCGTTCAGGGGGTACGGGGAGATGGGTCTAGACCCATTTCAAGCTCCAATTGACGTTGCGATAGCTGCATGGCCGTGGGGCACATATCTCGGCGAGGAGGGGCTCAAGAACGGAATCAGGGCCAAGATTTCCACTTTTCAGAGGATTAGCCCGAACATTTTACCTCCAATGGCAAAGGCCACCGGCCAGTATCTCAATTCCATCATGGCAAAAATCGAGGCCACAAGCATGGGGTTTGACGAGGCGATACTTCTGGACTACAGGGGCTTCGTTTCCGAAGGGCCTGGTGAGAATATCTTCATAGTCAAGGACGGAATAATCTATACACCTCCATTGTATGCCAGCATATTGAAGGGAATTACGCGCGACTCGATCATGAAGATAGCAAATGATATGGGCCGCAGGGTCGTCGAGACAGACATAACGCGAGCTTCGCTGTACCTGGCAGACGAGGCCTTTTTTACAGGTACTGCAGCTGAACTCACACCTATAAGGGAAATCGATGGCCACGATATCGGAAAGCCCGGGGAAATAACCAAAAAGATTCAAGACAAATTCTTCGAAATTACGAGAGGCAAAGACAAAAATTACAAAGAATGGCTCGACTTCGTGTGAGTTCAAGTCTAAGTTTATATTCCAGGAAATTATACTAAAAGGAGTGACACAGGGGGCCATTTACACCAGTTTATCGGGCCCCGCTATGCCTCACATTCCTGCCCTCGTAATATAGTGGATAGTATACGGGGCTTCGGACCCTGAAACCCGGGTTCAAATCCCGGCGAGGGCATTTCAATCCACTCAAAATCAAGCGTCACTGTTAGCTGAATTGAATGATTTTTCGTGTCTTGACCCTTAATGACGGTTCGCTTTCAGCGAACTGAAATTTTTCCCGAGGGTTACTAGAGAAATACAACTTGAAAGTATAATTTCTATTTTCCAATGAGAAAACAACGACCCATGTACTGAGCAAAAGCACACTAACACCAGGTAAGAATAGGGACTCCCTGGGCTCTCCTCCCGGAAAATTTATATAATCGTCCCCACAAATCTAATCGTGAAACAGGAGAATGAAACAATCCATACGTCCTAAAATAATAGTCGGCGCCTTTGCTATTCTTGTTGGGAAGGCCCTACACAGCCGTCTTTCCGGTAAAAGAGGAAACCCGAAACTAGTTGGCAAACTGGCTAACAGGCTAGCGGGGAACGAATTTTCTAGATTCGGGATAAGCGAAGATATGTTTCTTGAAGGACACTGGTGGGGCATGGAGGTGGAAAGTTTAACACCCCTCGCAAAGCAGATTTTGAAAATTCCTCCCTCGATTAATGGGCTCTGGGTGGACGAGACAAACCTCTGGGCGGTGAGATGCGATATAAAGG
>JAZGIK010000171.1:0-2066 GCA_036482035.1 Hydrothermarchaeaceae archaeon (SeqCode)
ATTCTCTTAATAGTATACTGTTCACACTTCCTTTTGTAAAAGGAGTATCATAGAAAGATTTATATATGTATTATGTTCACAACTGTATTCACACATTCACTTAGGGGGTAAAAGAATATGGAAACGATCTTTAAAAAAGCGATGGAAAACACCCAGGCCATTGGCAGCAGACAGGAACCGGCAAGTGACTCTTTCGGCGAGGCCAAAATCCTGGTGGTGGGATGCGGGGGCGCTGGAAACAACACCGCAAATCGATTGGCCCACATCGGCGTAAGAGGAGCGGAGCTAGTTGCTTTGAATACAGACAAACAGCATCTGGCAGGTGTCAAGGTTGATAAGAAGATCTTGATCGGCTATGAGCTGACGAAGGGCCTCGGTGCCGGTGGAGATCCAAACATCGGAGAACAATCCGCCATAGAAGCCAAACCTGCATTAAAAGAAATCCTTGAGAATGCTGACATGGTCTTTGTGACAGGCGGCCTTGGCGGCGGGACCGGAACAGGTGCCCTTCCTGTAGTTGCAGAGGTTGCAAAGAGTGCTGGCGCTGTTGTTGTTGGCGCAGTTACCATGCCGTTTAAAATCGAAAGGGCGAGGATTCCAAAGGCGAAGCTTGCGCTTACAAAGCTTAGAAAGAGTGCAGACAGCGTCGTAGTTGTGGACAACAACAAGCTTTTAAGTTTTGTACCTGACCTGCCAATGAACGAGGCCTTTGGAGTGGCAGACGAAGTTCTGGCAAGGATGGTAAAAGGCATCACAGAGACAATAGCCACACCGAGCCTGGTAAATCTGGACTTTGCTGACGTAAGATCGGTCATGAAGGAGGGCGCTGGAAGGGGAATCGCCATGATTGGTCTTGGAGAATCAGACACCAGAAACAGGGCAGAGGAAGCTGTAAGACACGCCCTGGATAACCCCCTGCTGGAAGTAGACTACCGCGGAGCAATTGGGGCACTGGTGCACATAACGGGCGGCGATGACCTGAGTCTCGCAGAGGCCAACACAATAGGCGAAATAGCGACAGACTACCTTTCAGCCGATGCCAATGTCATATGGGGCGCAAGGATAGACCCTGACTTTAATGGACGGATACAGGTTATGGTAATCATGACAGGGGTTACCTCTCCAGACATTCTTGGACCTGATGACATCCACATCCCGAAGAGGATGATAGGCCAGAAAGTTTCAATACCGACATATCAGTCAAGACCCCCACAGGCACGGGCCAGCAGTCCCGAAAAACGACCTGAAGGACTCATGGCAGATTTAGGGATAGACTACATCATCTAGTCTTCCCCCTTTTTTTATTTTTCATAGGGGGTTAAAATGGCTGGAATTTGTGCATGTGTCCCACTGGTTTCACAGACAGAACTTGAAAGCGAGAGGAGCTACACGATCGCCTGTTCTGGCGATTTAAGGGACACGTTGGAGAACTACACGCTAATCCCCGTCGAGAGAACCGGGTTTGTCGTGATAAAGCAGATCATATCTCTTGACGCCGAGGATGAGTCCCAAGAGTAAAAGGGAGGTAAGAGACATGAAAAAATTTGGAAATGCCGCAGGCAAAGTAAAAGCAGTGTTAAGTGTTTTCGAGGATGGAGAGAAACTAAACGGAAAAGAAATTTGCATTAGAATGAACGAACAGGGATACAGAGTCGCAGACGGCCACCTGAAGATGTTCATCTACCACAATATGCTGTACAAACATCTGGAAAAAGAGGACGTCAAGGGTGTAAACCACTACTACACGATCTAGATTTCTTTCCTTGTATATAGTATCCTCTGCAGCACGGTCAAGTGCGTCAGCACCGCAAGCAATACCAGGGCCTCGTAGAATAGGTTTACCCCTGCAATGGCCAGAAGGGTTGCGACCATCAATATTATGAGTCTTTCACTTCTTTCTGCGAGCCCCACATCGCATTTATCTATCACAGTCTCCGCCCTTGCCCTTGAGTAGCTGACAAGAATGCTTCCTACAATAACGACCATTATCAGGACGTGGTGTTCGTTCAGGTACATGGCGATGCCAATTAAAATGAAGGCGTCTGCATAGCGGTCTGCGACGGAGT
>JAZGIK010000172.1:0-2092 GCA_036482035.1 Hydrothermarchaeaceae archaeon (SeqCode)
AGGCTGAAGATCCTGAGAAGCTTATTCGACTCATGATCCGGGAAATGGAGGATACGCTGATTGAGATCAAGGCATCATGTGCGGGGGTGATGGCCGGTAGCAAAAAGGTGGAGCGCCAATTGGATGAGGTGAGGAGCCGGATTGCATATTGGGAGGAGAAAGCGCCTCTCGCAGTCAGCAAAGGTCGCGATGATCTCGCACGGGAAGCGCTTGTGGAAAAGCGAAGATCAGTTGAAAGGGCCGTTGTTCTCGAGCAGGAACTTACGGAGCATAACGCCATCATTGAGGCGTATCAGGACGATATCAGACAGCTGGAAGACAAACTCAGAGGCGCGAAAGAAAAACAGCGGATTCTGGTGCAGCGCCATATCCACGCCAATGGGAAAAGACGCGCCCAGGAAGATATTCGCCGAATGGATAGTAACGAGGCTATGTTTAAATTCGAAGACCTCGAGGGTCGAATAGAGCGGATGGAGGCTGAGGCAGATCTGGTCAACTACGCAGCCCGACCTGCACTAAAGGAGGAACTGGAGAATCTTGGCATGGATGAAGAGATCGAAAAGGAATTAGAGGCCCTAAAAGCTGTACGGATGACCGTAGCAAGAGACTCCGAAGAGATATGAGCGGCACAAGTATAGAAAGGATTGTTAATAATGAAAAGGCATAAGAGATACAAATTTCACCGAAGCAGACGCCATCGCGACTTTGGAAGGCATTTCTCAAAGAGCCGGTTTGCAGGAATCCTCCATGGGGGTTTTTATCGTTCAAGGCATGGAATGATACTCGGGGTCTGTAAGGGGATAGCCGACTACTTTGATTTCTCCGTCTTTTGGGTCCGATTTATCGCAGTCGCCCTATTTCTATTCACCGGTTTTTGGCCGACAGCCGTCATATACTTTATCGCTGCTTTTCTCATGAAACCGGAGCCGGTTATTCCCATAGAAAATGAGGGAGAGCAGGAGTTTTACGACAGTTATGTGCGCTCCAGAGGAATGGCCGCAGATCGGATCAAAAGGCGATATGAAAGCCTTCAACGCCGTATTCAAAGATTGGAACATACCGTAACAGAGCCTGAATTTGACTGGGAGAAAAGACTCAACTCTGACCCTTGATCATTAAAGGTTACAACCTCTAATCGTAAGTTTTTTAGCAACGCCCAAATTTTATGTTTATAACAGTAACATGACATCTCAAAAATGCCTCGGACAGGGGGATAAATCCCCCTCCTGCCCCCCTGTTTTAAATAATCAAAGGATCAAATGACCAAATCATCCATCGCCTCGGGAGCGCACCGCAAAAGCATGTTTGTGCATGGAGGAGCCGCGTTCGTACCAGACCCTGCTGCCGGTGTAGAAGGAGAAGCCCCAGGCATACGACGAACCCTTAGTCTCCCCCGACCATACATACCACTCCTTCTCCAGTAGCATGGTCATATTCCGGGAAACAGCCCCTTTTTTGTAAAGACCTTCCAGTTCATCCATAGTGGGCATCCGCCAGCCACCTCCGGCAAGGTTGAGACTTTGCACCCATGACTTCGCTTCATCCCAGGTCATGTCCCTGTCAGGCCCTGCTATCCATTCAAGACCCGTCTCTGTATCTCTGACAATCCCATTGTCATAGGCGATGAACCTGCCGTCACGGTCAATTTCATTGGCTTCCCGTGAGGCTTCTATCAAAGGCTTTAGTTTAGCCTCGGGTGCGGACAAATCCTCCCTTGGAGGAGCTGGGGCATAAGCAGAGAGAACACACATGGCAGACAATACTACGATCCATTTATTTATACGTTTCATAATAGCCTCCTTAAAAGAAGGTCAGCAGGACATTAAAACCAGTGGCTTTCCGTCCCTCGATTGCTCGAGATTTAGCTTTGATGAGACGATAAGGCTCCCAACAGAACAGACAAGTTTCTGTCAGGAGTTAGGCATGCACATTTTGAGTGGTGTCTCCATGATATGACCTCTTTCCCTGCTTAGAGGTTAACGGATGGAAAGATATACTTGCTTAACCAAACAATAAAACGCCATTAAAGTCAAGTGGAATTGGTGTCCTATTGAGGTATAGAAGACCACAAGATATTGTGGTCTGCTCATAG
>JAZGIK010000173.1:0-6482 GCA_036482035.1 Hydrothermarchaeaceae archaeon (SeqCode)
CAGCCTAAAACGTGAGCTGGGTATAGACTTTCTGGAATGATGATACGGGAGAAATTAAAGGAATGGGATAGAGTAATAAAGCTCTCCAGAAAGCCCAAACGGAGTGAATTTATCATGATTGCAAAAATAACTGGACTGGGAATGATAGTAGTAGGAACCATTGGATTTATTATTCGAATGTCGTTGCAGATTACAGGTATAAATTTATAACCACCATCGAAACAATTCTACTTTTGGAGATTTCGTATGTCTGGAAGAATATATGCAGCAAGGACCACGATTGGTCAGGAGAGAAACGTTGCGGATACATTAGCCAATAGAACAGAGAAGGAGCATTTTGATATTCAGGCAATTCTTGTACCCTACGACATCCGCGGATATATCATGGTGGAGGCTGCCGACAAAACCGAAGTAGAGAAATCCATCGTGGGGGTGGCCCATGCTAGAGGCATTATAGACGGAGAGATAACTCTGTCTGAAATAGAAAAATTCTTCGAACCAAAGCCGGTTGTGACGAAGGTCAGTGCTGGTGATACAGTTGAACTGATAAGCGGGCCCTTCAAGGGAGAGAAAGCGAGGGTGGTCAGGGTGGACATCAAAAAGGAAGAGATTACTGTCGAACTTTTTGAAGCGACTGTGCCAATTCCCGTGACGGTGAGGGGTGACAGCATAAAAGTCCTGCAGAGGGTGGAAGAAGATGAAACAGTCGATTGACGCCATGGTTGAAGGCGGAAAGGCGAGCGCTGGACCTCCGCTGGGACCTGCACTCGGTCCGCTCGGGATAAAAATCGACCGTGTAATCAGTGCAATAAACGAAAAGACAAAAGATTTCGATGGAATGACGGTACCTGTAAAAGTCATTGTTGACCCCTCTACAAAGGAATTCGACATTGAGGTCGGTAGCCCGCCAACGAGCGCCCTCGTAAAAAAGGAACTGGGCATAGAGAAGGGTTCCGGGAGTGTGAGAGAGGAAATTGCAGGTGATTTGAGCATGGAGGGTGCCATAAAAATCGCCGATATGAAGAGGGATGACATGCTCGCAAAAGAGATTAAGGCCAGGGTAAAAGAAGTTTTGGGGGCCTGTGTATCCATGGGCATTACGGTTGATGGGAAAAGCGCGAAAGATGTACAGGCGGAAATTGACCAGGGCGTTTACGACGATAAATTAGGGTGATTGTTTTGGCTGTTTTTGATGTTGATGCGGAAGCTGTAACGAAGGCCGTGGAAGAAGCAAAGAAGAATTCAAAAAAGCGGAAGTTTGCCCAAAGCATTGACCTCACGATAAACCTGAAAGAGCTTGACATGACAAAGCCGGAAAACAGGATAGACGAGGAACTGGTGTTACCTAGCGGTACAGGAAAACCTGTAAAGGTGGGAGTAATAGCGGAAGGAGAACTTGCACTCCAGTCGAAGAATGTTGCAGATGTCGTAATAAAAAAGGACGAGCTTGAAAAGCTAGCAAAAGATAAGAAAAAAGCAAAAAAGATTGTAAATGATATAGATTTTTTTGTTGCTCAAATAGATTTGATGCCTCTAGTCGGAAAGTCGATGGGCCCTATACTCGGACCGCGCGGCAAGATGCCGAAGCCTATCCCGTCTAATGCCCCCGTGACGTCAATAGTAGAAAGGCTAAAGAAAACCATGAGGATAAAGACAAAGGACCAGCCGGTAATCAAAGTGGTGGCAGGCAACGAGGATATGGATAGTGAAAAGCTCGTTGAGAACGTAGATGCCATACTAAAGTTCGTAGAAAGAAAGCTTGAAAGAGGGAAAGACAACATAAAGAGCGTTTATATAAAGACCACGATGGGCCAGAGCGTCAAGATAGGAGCGTGAAAATGACACAGGTGCAGGTAGCAGACTGGAAAAAGCAGGAAG
The DNA here is from genome assembly GCA_036482035.1 of Hydrothermarchaeaceae archaeon (SeqCode). Classification (GTDB taxonomy): domain Archaea; phylum Hydrothermarchaeota; class Hydrothermarchaeia; order Hydrothermarchaeales; family Hydrothermarchaeaceae; genus JAHJSX01. Next base: position 1,879 of record JAZGIK010000173.1, read on the forward strand.
TGGCAGAGATGCACAACCTCCTTCAGGAATATCCGGTAGTCGGAATAGTGGATATGAGAGGAATCCCTGCAAAACAGCTGCAAAAAATCAGGGCGTCCTTGAGAGGGGAGGTGCTCATAAAGATGTCCAAGAAATCTTTAATGCAGCATGCGATAGAAAAGGCCTCGAAGGAGGAGAAAGGCATTTCAGAAATGTCCCAATTCGTTGACGGGCAGGCTGCGTTTATCTTTTCAAAGATAAATCCCTTCAGGCTCTCCAAAATACTTGAGAAAAACAAAACTCCGGCTGCTGCCAAGCCGAACAGCATCGCTCTCAGAGACATAGTCTTGCAAAAGGGGGAGACGCCATTCCCCCCAGGACCGTTTCTTGCAGAGTTGCAGCAGGTGGGAATCTCTACCACCATCGCAGGCGGCAAGATCGCGATTAAAGAAGATAAGACTGTAGTAAAAGAAGGAGAAAAGATCGGTTCAAAGCTTGCAGATCTGCTGGGAAAGCTTGGCATAGAACCAATGGAAACAGGGCTTGACCTTCTGGCAGCGTATGAAAAGGGAACCGTGTTCCTTCCCGATGTACTTTCTATCGACGAGGCTGAGGTGACATCCAATATTCAAACTGCGTATAGCAGTGCAATCGCCATCTCTATAAATTCCGGTTACATAACAAAAGAAACCGCTCCGATGGCACTATCAAAGGCCCACGTGGATGCATTGTCACTCGCAATAAATGCAAACATCTTCGAACCGGCGGCCATGAGTGCCATTTTATCAAAAGCAAACTTGCAGATGTTAGCTCTTCTATCTCATCTCAACGATGATGTCCTTGACGATGAACTAAAAGAGATGAAATCAAAACCGGCGCAGCCGGTTGCAAAGGTCAAGGAAGATAAAACTGATAAGGCCGAGGAAAAGCCGGCTGAAGAAGAAAAAGAAGAGGAAAAGACAGAAGAAGAGGCCATGGAAGGACTCGGCGCATTGTTTGGCTAAGCAGGAGGTGAAGACATGGAATATGTTTATGGTGCTATGCTTTTACACGCTGCAGGCAAGGAGATAACCGAAGGAGAACTCACCAAGGTCCTAAAAGCACCTGGAATAAAGGTCGACGAGGCCAGAGTGAAGGCATTGGTTTCCGCTCTGGAGGACGTGGACATAGGTGAAGTGATTAAACAGGGGATAGTAGCTCCAGCGGCGGCCGCACCGGCAGCCGCAGCAGAGGCACCGGCAGCAGAAGCACCCACCAAAGAAGAAAAGAAAGAGGAAGAAGAGGAAAAGACAGAAGAAGAAGCTATGGAAGGGCTCGGCGCATTGTTCGGTTAATTCGAAAGGCTTAAATCGTCTTCCTCCCAGAGTCCTCTTTCAATGCAGTCTGAAAGTGAACTTAAAAAACAATTTCGCATCAGGGCACAGAAGGACCCCGAGAAGTACTATCCTGTAGAGATACTGAAAGAGGAGGGGTTCTCCAGAAAACGGTGCTCTAATTGTGGCAATTTCTTCTGGTCGGTTGGCGACAGAGATGTGTGTGGAGAGCCGGTGTGCTCCGGCGGATATACTTTTATCGGAGATTCTCCCGCAGGGGAGCGGATGGATTTTATAAAAACGTGGCAGAGATTCGCCTCTATCTTTGAGAAGCTCGGATATACGCCGATAGCCAGGTACCCTGTCGTTGCCAGATGGAGAGACGACACAGATTTTGTGCAGGCATCAATTTATGACTTTCAGCCGCACTGCGTATCTGGAGAGACAGACCCGCCGGCAAATCCACTGGTCGTGCCGCAATTCTGCCTCCGCTTCAACGACACGGACAACGTAGGCATTACCGGGAGGCATTATACGGGGTTCGTAATGATAGGCCAGCACGCATTCGAGAGTCCAAAGAATTACAAACCGAACGATTATCTAAGCCATATATACACATGGCTCGTCGAGAGCATGAAAATCCCAAAGGAGGAGCTGCAGTTCCATGAGGACGCATGGGCCGGCGGCGGGAACATGGGGCCCAGCATGGAGTTTTTCTCGAGAGGGCTTGAAATCGGCAACCAGGTGTATATGCAGTATGACATAAAGTCAGGAAGCCCCAAAGAGCTCGACATCAAAGTCCTTGATATGGGTATGGGACAGGAGAGGCCTGCGTGGTTTACCTATGGGACAAATACGAGCTATGAAGCGGTATTTCCCACGGTTGTCAAAGAGCTGCTGAAGAGGACAGGTATCAGGCCTGAGCACGACCTGATTAATAAATTCCTTCCATATTCGAGCATACTTAATGTAGAGGAGTCAGAAGACATTGGCAAAGCATGGCAAGAAATTGCGAGCAGCATTGGCGAGGATGTAAGCAGGCTGAAAGAGCAGGCGCTATCACTCGCAGGTATATATTCAATTGGCGACCATTCACGGTCACTGCTTCTTGCGCTGTCTGACGGGGCCCTGCCCTCGAACGTGGGGGGCGGCTACAATTTACGTGTTCTTGTCAGACGGGCGTTTGACATTATTTCAAGGTATGACTGGGACGTTTCACTCCCGCACGTGTGTGAGGTCCACGCCAAGTATCTAAAACCCCAGTACCCGGAGCTTATGGAAAATCTAGACGAGGTGGGGGAAATTCTGGATATTGAAATGCGAAAATACCGGGACACGAAGAAGAAATCAAAAAGGATTGTCGCAACGCTGAGCGGCGGTGTATCTCTCGAAAAACTTATAGAGCTTTATGACTCACGCGGAATAAGCCCGGAGATGCTAAAGGGGGCGGGGCTGGACATAGAAATACCTGCGGATTTCTACAACCGTGTATCAGAAATGCACGAAAAAAGAGTGGAAGAGGCCAGGGAAGATCAAAAGGAATTCGACTTAAATGACATAGGGAAGACGGAAATTCTTTATTATGATGATTATACTCTGATAGAATTTACAGGAAAGGTAGAGAAAATATTCGAAAATAAATACGTTGTTCTCGATAGAACGGTATTTTATCCCACCAGCGGTGGTCAGCTTACCGACACAGGGTATATGAACGGCTGCAGAGTGACGGACGTCTTCAAGCAGGGAAGCGTCATTTTGCACACGGTTGAGAGCCTCACATTTAAAGAGGGCGACGAGGTATCCTGCAAAATCGACAGGGAACGAAGGAAACAGCTTGCTCAGCATCACACTGCAACCCATATAATAAATGGGGTTGCAAAGCAGCTCCTTGGAGAGCACATCTGGCAAGCTGGCGCGGAAAAGACGCTGGACAAATCAAGGCTGGACATTACTCACTATGAGGGGCTTACTCAAAAAGAGCGCACAAAGATTCAGGAGATGGCAAATAAAATCGTTGAACAAGACATACCTGTGGAAAGCGCAATTTACAGGAGAGATGTCGCAGAAAGAGAATTTGGCTTCAGGTTGTATCAGGGGGGGGCCGTCCCTGGGAAAGAGCTGAGGGTGGTAAAGATTGGCGATTTAGATGTGGAGGCGTGCGGCGGGACGCATCTCAAGAGGACAGGCGAAGCGGAGCATATAGAGGTTATAGGTTCGACCAAAATCCAGGACGGTGTTGTGAGGCTTGAGTACGTTGCTGGTAGGGCAAGTGATAAGTATCAAAGCGATACCGGTGACTTGTTCGACAGAATAGTGCAACATCTAAAGCAGGACGGTTGGACCATCAAGGAAGAAAAGAAATTTGATAAAAAGATGGCAGAACTTACGGCAAGCGCAAAAACGTTCTCCATATCCATTGACCAACTGCCAGCAACCATCGAGAGATTTTCCAGAGAGATTAAGGAGTACCAGGGGGAAATCGGAAGACTCAGCAAATCCCTAGATAGAACTCCCAAACTAAAGGAAATCAAAAAGTCTAAGCAAAGCCTATCCAAATTCGGCTCTAAGCTTTTTGAAAATTGGAAGTCGCAAAAAAAAGAAATCGAAAAGCTGCAAAAGGCTATTGCAAAGCAGGCCGTGGAAAAAATCGGGAAAGCAGAAAAGGTCGGGAAGCACGAGCTTCTGATAGGCGAAATCGATGGAGGGATGGACGAGGCCATAAAAACAGCTGGAAATGTGCTGGCCCCGAACAGGGGCGTCGTAATCTTTGGTAAAAACAAAGACATATCTGTGGTTGGAATGAAGGGGGAAGAAGTGGACATTGATATGGGGGCAATAGTCAAAGAAATCTGCGGCATTTTGGAAGGAGGCGGAGGAGGAAGGCCCGATTTTGGAAGGGGTTCTGGAGATAAAGAGAAATTGCAGGAAGCAATGGAATTTGCTAAAAGCGAATTAAAAAAGGCGTTAAGTTAAACTTAAATGCTCTTTTTGTTATTTTAAGGTGTTATGTCTGTGGATTTCAACGAGATAGAGCGAAAGTGGCAGAAGAAGTGGGCCGATGCTGGGATTTTCCGAGTCTCGGAAGACTCTCAAAAGAAGAAGTACTACGTTCTGGAAATGTTCCCGTACCCCTCGGGTGACGGGCTGCACATGGGCCACACGTTCAATTACACCTTGGGGGATGTTTATTCAAGGTTCAGGAGGATGAACGGATTCAATGTTCTATACCCAATGGGCTATGACAGCTTCGGGCTCCCCGCAGAAAATGCTGCCATAGAGGCGAACGTTCATCCCAAGAAGTACACCGACAAG
>JAZGIK010000174.1:0-3869 GCA_036482035.1 Hydrothermarchaeaceae archaeon (SeqCode)
CCTCCAGCGTGATTTCTATGTCCGTCCTGAGGTCTGCACCCCTCCGCGGTCCTGTCCGGCGAGTGCTTCTGCCGCCGCCTCCAAAGAACATGTCAAATATATTGCCAAATCCACCAAACCCCAGGTCGCCGAAAATATCATCAAAATTGATATTCCTGAAAATATCCTCCTGAGTGTACCTTCCGTCTATCCCGGCATGGCCGAAAGTGTCATACTGGCGCTTCTTCTCGTCGTCGCTTAAAACGCCGTACGCCTCTGATATTTCCTTAAATTTCTCTTCAGCGCCCGCCTCCTTGTTCCTGTCCGGATGGTATTTCATTGCAAGCTTTCGGTAGGCCTTCTTTATGGCAGCCTCAGACGCGTCCCTTGAAACGCCCAGAACATCGTAGTAGTCTCGTTTTTCGGCCATTTGTCGTATCTCGACCTAATCCTTTTTGTCTTTTTTCTTTTTGCCTTTTTCCTCCTCGTCCACAAACTCATAATCCGCATCTACGACCTTTTCGTCCTTTTTGGCGTCTTCTGCTTTTGTGGTTTGCTCTTGAGTTTGCTGTGCTTGGGCCTGCTCCTGTTGGGCCTGCGCTTGATAGACGGCCGCACCCACTTCCTGAATGGCCTTTCTGAGCTCCTCGACCTTTTCCTTGATATCCGCGATGTCTTCCTTCTTTAGCGCCTCTTTTGTGGCTTCGACGGCCTTCTGGACCTTCTCTTTGCTTTCTTTTGGGACCTTATCGCCGAGTTCCTCGAGCGTCTTTTCTGACGTGTATATTAGCGAGTCAGCCTCATTCTTCAGCTCGATTTCTTCTTTCTTCCTCTTGTCGTCGTCAGAGAATTTTTCGGCATCTTTTACCTTTTGCTCGATATCTTCTTTCGACATCTTGTGCGGAGCGGTTATCGTGATTTTCTGCTCCTTGCCAGTGCCCTTATCCTGCGCAGATACATTTAGAATTCCATTTGCATCGATATCGAAAGTCACCTCTATCTGCGGCATTCCCCTTGAGGCAGGAAGTATGCCAACAAGCTGGAATCTCCCGAGCGGCACGTTGTCAGCAGCCATGGCCCGTTCCCCCTGGAGCACGTTTATGTCCACGCTGGTCTGACTGTCAGCCGCAGTTGTGAATATCTGGCTCTTCTTTGTGGGGATGGTCGTGTTGCGCTCGATGAGCTTCGTGAATACATTTCCAAGAGTCTCTATGCCGAGTGACAGCGGCGTAACGTCCAGAAGGAGTATGTCCTTGACCTCCCCTGCCAGCACTCCTGCCTGGATGGCAGCACCCGTTGCGACGCATTCCATCGGGTCGATTCCTCTCTCAGGTTCAGCGCCTATAAATTTCTTTACATAATCCTGCACCACTGGCATCCTCGTGGGTCCGCCAACTAGAATCACCTTGTTTATGTCCGCTGGCTGCAGCTCTGCATCTGCGAGTGCCTGCCTCATGGGCCCTGCGCACTTTTCTATCACGGGCATAACCAGTTTTTCAAGCTGGGCCCTCTTGAGCTTCATTGTCAGGTGCTTCGGTCCGCTGGTGTCTGCTGAAATGAAGGGCAGGTTTATATCAGTCTCAACAACAGTCGACAGCTCTATTTTCGCCTTCTCCGCGGCCTCTCTCACCCTCTGCATTGCAGTGATATCGCCTTTTAGATCGATGCCGGTGTCCTTTTTGAACTCTTCTAGGATATAATCCATAATGGCTTCATCCATGTCCATGCCGCCGAGCTGTGTATCTCCGGATGTGGACCTTACTTCAAAAACCCCCTCGCCGAAATCCATAACAGTGACATCAAGGGTCCCGCCGCCGAAGTCGAACACCGTGATTTTGAGCTCCTTTTCTGCTTTATCAAGACCGTATGCAAGGCTCGCAGCCGTTGGCTCGTTGATAATCCTCACGACCTCGAGGCCAGCGATCTCGCCAGCGTCCTTTATCGCCTGCCTCTGGTTGTCATTGAAGTATGCTGGTACCGTGATGACCACCTTTTTTACAGGCTCCCCGAGAAACGCCTCCGAGTCCTGCTTGATCTTCTGCAGGATGAAAGCGGATATCTCCTGCGGCGTGTATTTCTTGCCGTGCACCTTGAACTTGTGGTCAGTGCCCATCTTCCGCTTTGCAGCCATTATTGTGCCTTCCGGGTTGGAGACGGTCTGCCTCCTCGCAGGCTCTCCTACGAGCTTCTCTCCCTCCTTAGTAAAAGCTACATAGGACGGAAATGCCTTGCCATGAACAGTTACCCCCTCAGCACTCGGTATAATCGAGGGCTTCCCGCCCATGAGCACCGCAGCTGCTGAATTGCTGGTGCCCAGATCAATGCCGATTATTTTTTCTTTTGCCATGAAAATCACCTCTTTGAAACTTTAACCTTTGAATAACGGATTACTCTATCTTTTAACATGTACCCCCTCTGGAATTCCTCCGATATCGTTCCTTCTTCTATATCTTTATTTTCCTCCTGCATAACCGCTTCGTGTCTAAATGGGTCCAGCTTCTCGCCCACTGCATTTATTGGGGTGAGTCCTTCTGCTTCCAGCATGCATTTCAACTGGTTGTAGACCATTTCAACCCCTTCAAAAAGAGGGCCTTTTTCTTTTGCTTTCCTTTCGCTCTCAACCGCCCTCTCCAGGTTTTCGTAGATGTCCAGCAGTTTCAGTATGATTTCATCGTTTGCACATCTCACGATGTGCTGTTTCTCGCGCTCAACCGCCTTTTTGTAGTTCTCGAAGTCGGCCTGGAGATACTTTAGCTGTGTAATATATTCTTCGATGGTCTTGTCCTTCTCCTTTAATTCTTCCTTGAGCTTTTCAATTTCCGATTTTCGTGTGCTTTTGCTCTTCTTAGACCCGGGTCTTCTTACCATCGAATCACCTGTTAATTTCGCACCGCCTAACATGATAAAAGATTTTAATAACGAAAAGTTACTATTTGTTTCCTAGAATCGTAACGATAGACTAATATCTGTAATTGTATAACAGTTATAATATGTTGCAAAAGATAGGCGGAGTCAGAGTAGACATAGATTCGGTAGGCGATATTGACGCCCTGCCAGAGACGCTGGATTTGCTCGATGACTGTGATGTGAAGGCCTCGTTCTTTGTTGCGATGGGTCCTGACAAAACCGGGAAAAACCTGTTTAAGTATCTCAAAAGGCCCTGGGCTCTGCGAAAAGCTAAGCCAATGCGTTTCGGACTCCGCAACCTGGCACGCGGGCTTGTCAACCCTGTCTACATGGAAGATTATAAGGACAGGCTTTATGAGATTAAAAAGCGTGGACATGAGGTCGGGCTGCACGGATATGACCACCAACACTGGATGAAAACTGGTGGAAAGGAAGCCGGTGCGCTGATTGAAAAGGGCCGTGCGCTCTTTGAGGAGGTGTTCAAATGCGCGCCAAGATCCTTTGCGTCACCAGGATTTACGGTAAATCACGAAATACTTCATAAAACAGAAGACTTTGATTACTCAAGCGACTTTATCTACAAAGAGCCGTTCTATCCAGGGCTGAATGGAGAAAAATTTGATACACTCCAGATTCCAGTGAGCATGAAATCAATTGGAGAATTTGAGATGGATGGCTTGAACAATGAGCAGATTCTGGAAAAATACCAAAACAAGATTGAAAAAAAGGGATTTTTTTCTTTTTATTTCCATCCTTCATATGAGGTAAAGTATAAAGTCAAAATACTGAGTAAGATTATCGGGCTTTTGAAAGAAAAAAAGGAAATCCTTACCTTCACCGAGATAGCAGAAAAGTGGAAAGATGAAAATACTGCAGATTTATGAACTCGGTCCTTTAGACGGGAAGAACGTCTACAACGGAATAGACGTGGCCATTCTCGAACTTTCCAGACATCTGTCAGAGCTCGGGCACGACGTTACAAT
>JAZGIK010000175.1:0-6212 GCA_036482035.1 Hydrothermarchaeaceae archaeon (SeqCode)
CTTTTTTCATGAGCTCGACCGAGCTTGCAGAGATATAGCTGCTGCCCGCGGAATTGGCAGCGGCCTCCGCAAACGCATTGAACCCTGTCTTGGGCGGGCCCCACATGAGAATACCGTTCCTTGGCACCATCCCTGCCTTCTTGAACGAATCAGGATGCTTGATTGGCAGGGATACCAGCTCCTCCAAGCGCTCTTTGACTTCGGAATAACCACCTATATTCTCCCACGTCACGGCCGGTTCCTTGACCTTGAAATATTCCCCTGGCTCCAGTATCTCACACACTTCAAACACCATACTCCCTTGCAGCATCCACCATCGTGTGTATGTTTTCAAATGGCGTGCCGGAGTGTAAACCACAGCTGCTCGATACTATATATCCTTTTCTGCCAGCGCTGTCTATACAGTCCTTCACGTTGTTTTTTATTTGTTTTTCAGTACCTTTGAATAAAGTGCCGACTGACACATTTCCAAATAGTGCTACTTTTTTACCTACTCTTTTCATCGCATCATCCAGGTCCACGTGCTCGTCGACGCTCAGGCATCTGGTCCCGGTCTTTGCCAGGTCCTCGAGTATTTTTGTGGTGTCTCCGCAGATGTGGATTATCACGTCGCCGCCGTATCCTTTCAGCGCCTTGCACACCTTTTTCTCGTAGGGATAGGCGAATTCCTTGTAGTGCTTCGGGGAGATGACCTGCGATGCGGCGGAGGGGTCCTCCATCATTATGCCGTGCGTGCCGATGTCTATCTGCTTCTTGCCGGTCGCTATTGCAACCTCTGCCATGAAGTCCAGCAGCCTGTGCACGTCAGCCGGCCTCGTCAGCATGTCGAGCATGAAGTCCTGCATGCCGCGCATCCACTCCGCTGCATAGTGGAACGGCGCCGGCACCTTGCTGCAGATGTAAACTTTATTTTTTGTTTGCTTTAAAAGCTCTTCAAGGGGCTCCATGCGTCCCTTTTTGTCCATGTCCGGGACCTTCAGCTGGTCCAGCATCGAATAATCCTTTAAAGCAGGCTCCCTTACCGCCGGGCCTCCCTGTAGGGGAATCTTGATTTTTGGTCCCAGTTCTGTCGGAAGGATGACGTAATCCCTGTCAGCGGTCACCGCCTTCTTTTCTTCCCTGGTTATGCCCTGTATCGGCTGGTGGTTGAAGATCCAGTCGTAGCCGTACTTTTTCTGGGCCATGATCTGACCTTTTACATAGAGGGTATTATCTGTCACATACTCCCAGGGCTTGACCCCGAGCACGCGGGATGCATGGGGGACATTGACCATCGGCGCAACCGGGACAATATCAGGGACGTCTTTCTCCATGGCCGTGGAGAAGCGCTTTAGGGGATTCATCTCCTTGCCTCCATCAGCCTTTCACAGAGGCGCACTGCCTTCGTTGCATCTTCTGCATATCCGTCCGCACCAATCTCCTTTGCGTAATCCTCTGTAACCGCCGCGCCGCCGATGATGAACGCTACCCTGTCTTTGAGACCGTTTCGCTTGAACTCCTCGATGACCTCTTCCATCCTCTCCATGCTCGTGCTCATCATCGCAGAGAGCCCCACTATGTCCGGCTCGATCTCCCGGGCCTTTTCGACAAACAGCGAGGTAGGCACATCCCTCCCCAGGTTGTGAACCTCAAAGCCTGCGCCCTCTATGAACATCGCCACGAGATTCTTGCCTATGTCATGTACGTCACCCTCCACAGTGCCGATGATTACCGTGCCCTGGACATTTGCCTTTTCGATGGGCAGAATGGGACGGAGCATGTCCAGCCCTTTCTGCATGGCATGGGCCGAGAGCAGTACCTCTGGCACGTAGTACTCCTTTTTTTCGAATTTCTCCCCAACCACTCCCATCCCGGCAATCATGTCCTTCAGTATATCATCGGGGTCTGTGCCGTCCTCCAGCGATTTTTTGATTATGCCCTCGATTTTGTCAATCTCGCCGTTGATTATTGCTTCTTTTATCACGCGAATCGCCTGATAATTAAATTAAATGAAATATTATAAAATGTTTTTCAATCAAATAAAATATAAAAAAAGAAAAAAGGTGTTAATTTCGCCTCTATTCCCCATACGAGGCCCTCACCATCTCTTTTACGTTCTCGACCTTTGCGTTCCCTGGTATTACGCAGCCAGAGCTTAGCACCACCCGCTTTTTCAGCGCAACTATTTTGTCGCAGGCCGCCCTTACCGCTTCTGTAGTCCCTCTGACAAGGAGTCCCGGGGAGACGTTTCCCAGCACGGCTATGCGCTTGTGCACGTCCGCAATGTCCATCTGCTCGTCGAGGCTCAGGCAGTCGATGCCGGTGCCTATCATGTCGTCTAAAATATAGGTGACGTCGCCGCACACGTGCAGAATCACGGGCACGTCTATCTCTTTTACCAGGGCCTTCTCATAGGGCATTGCAAATTTCCTGTAGGCGTCAGGCGATATGACAGACGAGGACGCGGAGGAGTCTATCAGGTACATGGCCCCTGCGCCCGTCTCAATTTGCGCTTTCGCGTATTCCACGCAGTATTCAAGCGAAAAATCGAGCAGTTTAAAGATAAACTCTTCATCCATCCTCAGGTCCATGAGGAAGGGCTCAAGGTCGTAGACATACGAAGAGGCCAGCGTAAATGGACAGCGGACAGTCCCGTACACAAAATCCTCCTCCTCCAGCATGTATTTTAAGGGTGCCATCCTTTCGCTTGTATGCGGGTCAGGGACTTTCAGGCTGTCAAAATCCTCTTTCGATGTGATGGCAGTCTTCACGACCTGGGGCGGGGCACCCTGGGCCACCTTGATCTCGGTCCCCAGATCCAGCTTGAGTATTGAGTGGTCTTCTTTGATTTCGACGTTCTTCCGCTCCTCCTTGCTCACGCCCTGAAAAGGCTGGTGCGACCATATCCAGTCGTAGCCGTAAAACTTCTTGCAGTGGAGCTGCGCATCCGCATATTTTCTGCTGTCGAGTATGTACTCGATGGGCTTGATTCCGTAAACCTTGGATGCATGGCCGACGGTAATCAACGGCGCCACTGGCACGCGCTCTATATCCTCCCCTCCAATTGCATCCAGGACAAGGCTTTTGCTCATAGTAAAATTATTAGTGCTGACAAAATTATATAAGGATTGTGTAAATGGAGGAGATGGCAGGGGGAAAGAAGCAGAATCCGCAAGACACATGGCGACCTCGTATTGAGGAAGGTCTAATTAAAGTGCCCAAGGAGGGGGCGGCCTCCCGAGCATATATGGTTGCATCAGTGATATATAAAAAGTTATGGGAATTTTAGGGACGACGATTCATTTATATAGATTAGTACATGTAGGGAATGTGATGACTTTAATTGCCATGGTCGAGTCCAGAAAGGGCCCCAGAAAAGGACGGGGATTCAGTGAGGAGGAAGTAAAAAAGGCTGGCCTGACAGTTGCAATAGCAAGGAAGCTGAAGGTTATCGTAGACCCCAGAAGGAAAAGTGTCTACGATTCCAATGTTGAAAAACTTAAAAAGCTCGAGCTGCCCGAGAAAAAACCGAAGGCAAAAAAGGTCAGGGGGGCCAAAACCAAAAAAGCAGCGAAACCAAAGACACCAAAGCCTGAAAAGAAAGTAACAAAAAAGCCAGTAGAGAAAGCTAAAGTAAAGCCGAAGAAACCCGCAAAGAAGCCTGTTAAAAAAAGGGCAGCGCCCAAACCAAAAGTCATGAAATCTAAAAAGAAGTGATGTGGATGGACATTGGAGCTATCCTGTCCAGGTCCCTTTCTCTTTACAAAAGGAACCTTAATCTGGTTCTACCCCATCTGGTAGAATATCTCCTGGACCTGCTGGTTCTTTTGGTATTCGGAATATTTGCTGCAATCGTTCTGGTATCGACTCTGGGTTCTGTCAATATCGCCAGTGTCGCATCCCTCCTATACGGTCCGCCACCATTTTTCCTGATTACGTATGTGATATTTGCAATTGTGGCCTTCTTTCTCATTGCTACACTCTTTAATGCATTCGCGAGGGCGGCCATCGTAGGTATGGCAATCGAGGCCAGGAAAGATGGAAAAACGAGCCTGGATACAGGGCTAAAAAGTGCGAAGAAGCATGGACTTGGCATATTTGGCTACACACTCATCGTTGGCATTGTCCCGGCATTGGTGATAGGTGTGATCGTATTTGTTGGACTTTTTATTGCCTTTGTTTCAGTAGGCATGGAGGCAGGTCCCGACTTCGGTTTTGCACTCTTAGCGTTCATTATTTTTTTCGTGCTCGCGCTCCTGGTTGGATACATTGTAATTTACGTTCTCGCGCTGTTTTCTCCGCAGAAAATAGTCATTGAAAATTGTGGCCTGGTCGATGGAATCAAAGCCAGCTTTGGCTTTGTCAGGAATCATCCGACTGAGGTGGTGATTTATATAGGCTTTGCAGTCGCTGTGGGCGTGATAACGAGCCTGATTTCGATGGTGTTCGCAGTGCCTGGAATCGTATTTGAATTATTGGACAGCCGTTTCACCGCCATGTTTTTCAGAATCTTCGAAAATCTCGCTTCGATAATCGTAGGCCTCCTAGTTGCACCTTATCTTGAGACTGTAAAGACACTGATGGTGCTGGAGGCAGGAGGTAAATCAAATGAAGTTGAAAGCTCCCCAGTTTTATAAACTGCTTTTAAGGCCGGTGGTTGTTATCTCCACAATTTCAAAGAACGGCATATCAAATGCCGCGCCCTTCAGCTTCAGCTCACCGATTAGCTTCAACCCGCCCATATTCAGCTTTTCGTGCAATCCTGCGCACGATACGTGGAGGAACGTACAGGAAAATAAAGAGTTCGTGGCGAACATCGTCGGAGAGAATTTTGGGCCGCTGATGCAAATACTCGAGGAGGACTTCCCATACGAGGTCAGCGAGATAAAGGAGGCGGGTCTGACAGAGGTCAGGTCAAATCATGTGAAGCCACCGCGAATAAAAGAGGCCTATGCGTGGCTCGAGTGCAAGATGGTTCACTCGGTCGAGCTCGGCGATCACATCTTCATAGCCGGCGAAGTGCTGGAGGCCGAGGTAAAGGACGAATTCTTCGACAAAACAGTCATACAGGAGAAGGCAAAGCCTCTAAGCCATATTGCAGGGCCCTATTTCGGCACGAATTCAAAGGAAGTGACCTTCAAGAGGACTTGATCCCTGTGCACCCATTACTTGGAGCAGTGCATAAAGTATTTAAATTAAAATGATGACAGACTGCAGGCAGATTAAATGAGCCATGGTAAAATAATTCAATTGACCGACGCTGACTTCGAGTCAACTATAGAGAAAATTCCTTTAGTACTAGTGGATTTCTGGGCAGCGTGGTGTTTCCCATGCCAAATGGTTGCACCTATAATTGATGAAATGGCCGAAGCGTACAGCGAGGATTTGGTATGCGCCAAACTCGACGTAGACAAAAATCCGATCACAGCAACCAAATTTTCTATAACCGGCATACCTACCATTCTACTGTTTAAGGATGGAGAACTCGTGGAAAGGATAGTTGGAGCTGTTTCGAAAGAGCGTTTCGAAGAGAAAATAAAGGCTCACCTCTGAATCTTTATCTCATTTTTTAGGTGTCACATGCTCGAAATCGAAGCGAAGGCAGCAATTGAAAATAAAGAAGAGATAAAACAAAGGATTCTCGAGGCCGGGGGAAAGTACATCCGTGTCGAAACCCAGAGTGACATATACTTTGCACATCCTTCGCGGGATTTTATGAAGACGGATGAGGCCCTGAGAATAAGGGAAGCGGGAAACGAGTACACACTTACATACAAGGGGCCAAAGCTCGACAAACTCACAAAGACCAGGGAAGAAATCGAGATAAAATTGGATGACCCGGTACCCATGGCCGGGGTCCTCAAAATGCTCGGATTTATGGAGGTGGCACCTGTCGTCAAGACCAGATCGCATTACACGCTCGGCGACTACCAGGTGGCCCTCGACGAGGTAGAAGGGCTCGGGCACTTCATCGAAATTGAAAAACATGCGGATTCGTATAAGCCAGAGGAGCTTGTCGAGCTGTTGAAAAGTCTGGGCGTGGAGGAATCGAAAATAGAGAGAAGGTCCTATCTTGAGTTATTGCTTGAAAGAAATTATCAAATCAACCCAGAATAATAAAAAAGTTGTGGGAATTGGCTAATCTCTTTCAATTTCTTTTGAAGACCTGTTTAACTACTAAGAACTAAGAACAGTTAATAAAGGAATCAACTTTGGAACAGTCTTTGAGCTTC
>JAZGIK010000176.1:0-2609 GCA_036482035.1 Hydrothermarchaeaceae archaeon (SeqCode)
AAATCGCATTTTCATGATTATGAACTTCTATATAAACTTTTGCTGAATGTCTTATGTTAACTTGTTGTATGCTGAATCCTATGAAACAAAAGATATAAATAGAGAAATCGTATAGAAGAATGTTATAGGGCAAGGAATATATAGGCAGGCGAAATCGTTTCATATTTGGAGTGAAAAAATGGCAGAACTTGTAATGGCTTTAATACGGACCAAAACAGACATCGTGAAGGCTCTCAGAATGAAGTCCATGCTGGGGAATAAGGGCATAGCGGTTTCAGGCCTTGTGATAAGAGAGAAAGGCGAAGGAGCTATCCCGCTCGGATTTTTAGAAGACATGGTACAGCTGAGAGTAATGGGCTTTCTGAGCTAACATTGATGCAGGATTTTTCTGGTGCAATAAGGCCCAAAGGCAAAAACACGCTTGTTGACATTGCCGTCACTCCCAATGCCGACAGCACGGGCATAAAAGGCTTTGATTCATGGAGGGAGAGGATAATGGTGGGGACAAAAGAGCGGCCTCTGCAGAACAGGGCGAACAGGGAGATCGTTGATTTCTTCTCAAAACTATTCAATGCAGATGTTAAAATCATAAGCGGGGCCAAAAGCAGGCATAAGACGCTGGAGGTCTCTATCCCGGCAGAGGAAGCCAGAAGGATGCTTTATGAGAGTGAATAGGACAAAGTACGAGAAAATCATTGAAGAGCTCGAGGACCTGAGAGAGCTGTCGCAGGAAATACCTGTAGTCGTTGAGGGCAGAAATGACGAGAAGGCCCTGAGGGACCTCGGCATCAATGGAGAGGTATACCACATATCAGACGGCACACCCTTTTACGAGTTCTGCGAGGAGATAACCGGCAAGTATAAAGATGTAATTCTGTTCACCGATACCGACACGGAGGGGCAGAAAATAGCAAAGCGATTCAAGGGGCACATGTCCCAGATGGGAGTGAGGGTAAACGACAGGTTCAGGCTCAGCCTTATGGGCAAGCTGGAGACCCATCAGGTCGAGCATCTATTTCGCAGGCTTAAAAGGACAAAAGAGCAGTTAATAAAATTTAAATAAAGGTTGCGGATTTAGTAATTACTAATTTAGATTTCGTGTTAAATTTAAAAAGGAGGCGAGATAGTGCCAAAAGTCGGGATAAACGGGTTTGGGAGGATTGGAAGGAACATATTGCGTGCAGCTTTCAAAGACAGCGATTTCATGGACAAGTTCGAAATCACTGCCGTAAATGACCTAACAGATGCCAAAACGCTTGCGCACCTGTTGAAATACGATTCCATTCACGGGGTTTTTCAGGAGGACGTGAGCGCAACAGACAATGCGATCGTGGTAAACGGAAAAGAACTAAAAGTCCTAAGTGAGAAAGACCCGGCAAATCTGCCGTGGGGCGACCTTGGCATCGACATCGTTGTCGAGGCCACGGGATTTTTCAGGGACAGGGAAGGTGCGTCCAAGCACCTATCAGCCGGCGCAAAAAAGGTGATAATATCCGCACCTGCGCCTGAGCCCGATATCACTATTGTGATGGGCGTGAACAACGACAAATATGACCCGGAAAATCACAACATCATCTCGAATGCCTCCTGCACCACAAACAGCCTTGCGCCCGTAGTGAAGGTGCTACACGAGAAATTCGGCATTGAGAAAGGGATTATAACAACTTGTCACGCATATACATCCACACAGCGCATCCTCGACATCCAGAGCAAGGATTTGAGGAGGGCAAGGGCAGCAGCTGTAAATATAATACCCAGTACCACGGGAGCCGCAAAGGCCATCGGTCTTGTAATACCAGAACTTCAGGGAAAGCTCGACGGCATGTCTTTGCGCGTGCCCCTACCAAATGGATCAATCACGGACCTTACGGTGGTGCTGAATACCGATGTCACGAAAGAGGAGATAAATACGGCCCTGAAAAATGCTGCTGAAAACGAATTGAAGGGTATCCTCCAGTACACGGAAGAACCGATTGTATCATCCGACATAATAGGCAATCCCCATTCATCCATCGTGGACGGGCCCCTCACAAACGTGGTAGGTGGAAAGGGCAACTTTGCAAAGGTCCTCGCATGGTACGACAACGAGTGGGGATTCTCCTGCAGAATGCTTGACCTGATGAAATACATCGTGTGATTTATGGAGATAACAAAAATAAAGGAGATAGTCCGAGAGGCAGAGGGTATAAAGACGTTCAGGACAGAGATGGAAATTGACGCGGTACCCGGACAATTTGTTATGGCGTGGATTCCGGGCTTGGAAGAAAAACCCATGAGTCTTTCGTACGTAGCCGGAAATTTGGGCATAACATCTCTGGTGCGCGGTCCCTTTACAAACAGGCTTCATGAAATGGAGACCGGAGAGCTTCTGGGTATAAGAGGACCGTATGGCCGGGGCTTTAACATAGAAGGTAACAGATTGCTTGTTGTGGGCGGTGGAGTAGGAATGCCCCCGCTTGCTGCTCTCGGCGAAAAGGCACTTCAGGATGAAAAGGATGTCACTGTTATAATTGGCGCACAGACAAAGTCCGCCCTGCTCTTCGCAGACAGGCTCAAAAACGCAGGTGCTAGGGTTTTAACGTGTACCGACGACGGTACATGCGGTAATA
>JAZGIK010000177.1:0-2231 GCA_036482035.1 Hydrothermarchaeaceae archaeon (SeqCode)
TTGTATGCCTGATTGGAAGTTCCGGCTTTCTGGAAGTCGCTGTAAACCAGGGCAATGCAGGTAAGTTGCTAGATGTTAAAAGTGAAGAGAAGGTAGTGATTAAATGAGAGGGCTTCTAATAGGCAGGTTCCAGCCGTTCCACCGGGGCCATATATACGTAATCAAGGAAATCCAGAAGGTGGTGGACGAAATCATCATATGCATCGGAAGTGCCCAGAAGAGCCACTCGCTGGACAATCCATTTACGTCTGGTGAGAGGGTATTGATGATAAAGAAAAGCCTCTATGAAAACGGCATAAAGAAAAATTATTATATCCTACCGGTGCCGGACATAAACAACAACTCGCTCTGGGTCTCTCACATTAAGAGTCTCACCCCCCTATTTTCGAAGGTTTACTCCGGCAACACCCTGGTAAAGAGGCTTTTTAAAGAGCAGGGCATCGAGGTCGATACTCCGCCAATGTACAACAGAAAGGAATTTTCCGGTACGGAAATCAGGCGAAGAATGCTAAAAGGAAAGCCGTGGGAGAAGTTCGTGCCGAAGGCAGTAGCCGACGTTGTAGAAGAGGTGGAAGGTATCCAGAGGTTAAGAGATCTCGCTAAGAGCGACAAAATCTGAACAGGAACTCGGGCCTTACCCTGTTGCCGCCGAATTTTACTCCTTCCTCCGCCAGAAGTTTCTTTTTTTCTTTCGTTCCCTTTGAAAATCCTCCGATACTGAGGTCTGACTTCACCACCCTGTGGCACGGCACCGTTATTGGATGAGGATTTCTATTGAGGGTGTTCCCGACAGCTCTATATGACCTGCTATTTCCCACTGCAATTGCGATTTCCTTGTAAGTGGCGACCCTGCCGCGGGGGATTTCTTTTACTTTGGCATAGACTGCCTCTTCGAATCGCATTTCCTTTGCCTCTGCGAAAAACATATATTAAAACCGGTTCAAGTACTCCACGGTGGGTTCTTTGTCGATAATAGAAATAAAAGACCTTTCCAAGAAATTTGGGAGGCATGTCGCGCTGGATGGGATCTCTCTTTCCGTATCTCCTGGAGAATCTTTTGCAATTCTGGGCCCGAACGGAGCCGGAAAGACGACCCTCGTCAGGGTGTTAAGCACGCTTTTAAAACCCACTTCCGGTACTGTGAAAATTGCCGGATATGACGTTGCCGAGGAGCCAGAAAAAATCAAAAGGCAAATTGGAGTTGTCTCCCACAATCCGTTCCTCTACGATGACCTGACGGCCTTTGAGAATTTGGCCTTCTACGCAGACCTGTATGGCGTGGGTCAGGAAAACACTGACGCGCTGATAAAAAAGGTCGGCCTGTACGAAAGAAGGGACAATCTCGTCGGGGAATTCTCAAGGGGTATGAAGCAAAGGCTGTCAATTGCACGTTCTCTTCTGCACGAGCCGCAAATTCTAATCCTGGATGAACCCGGCAGCGGGCTGGATATTCAAAGCAAACGCATGTTTTACGGCACAATTAAAGGACTCAATGAAAAGGGGGCCACTGTGCTGCTCACTACTCACTATCTGGAAGAGGTAGAACAGCTATGCCAAAAGGCGGCCGTGCTGGACCGAGGGACCGTTAGGGCCAGCGGGACACTTGATGAAATCAAAGGCGAGGCCAAAAGTCTGGAGGACGCGTATATCGAACTGACTGGCGGTGCAAGATGAACCTAAAATCCATACTCACCATAGTAAAAAAGGACCTGAGGATAGAATTTCGGACAAAGCATACCATAAACTCCATGCTCCTTTTTGCAGGCATCACGCTCCTGGTCTTCAGCTACGTTGTGGGGATATACGTAAAAAGCGTGCCGGATATCGGGCCCGCTATCCTGTGGCTCATCCTTATATTTACTGGAATGATAGGGCTCTCTCGCGCATTTGTGAGGGAGAAAGAGCTCGGAACCCTCGAAGGGCTGAAGCTCTCGCCTGTTAGCCCCGAGGAGATACTGACAGGGAAAATCATCTACAACTTTATTTTGATGCTCATTGTGACGGTGATAGTGTTCCCGCTGTTCATCGTCTTTTTAAACTTTCCGATTAAGGGGAGTGTAGCACTTGCGCTGCTTATATTGACTCTAGGAAACCTGGGATTTGTCATCGTCGGCTCTGCAATATCGGTAATCGTGATGAATGCGAGGGCAAGAGAGCTTTTACTGCCGGTCATCCTGTTCCCTGTGCTTTTCCCGATCATACTCGCGTCGGTTATGGCCCTCAACAAGGTG
>JAZGIK010000178.1:0-4086 GCA_036482035.1 Hydrothermarchaeaceae archaeon (SeqCode)
TCCGCCTCCATGCCCATCTGGCGCATCATCTTTTTCATTTTTCGAGGATTCATTTTCGGCATCATCTCTTAACATTTATGTGTTCGGATAAAAAAGGTTTTCTATATTATATTCGGCAATAACCGAACAATTTCGTTTACTTTATATTATCCGGAGCAAATGAATTATCAGAATAAATTGCCAGGAGTGATAAAAAATGAGAACTTCAATATTCTTGATAGCACTGTTGCTAACAGCTACTTTAAGCGGATGTGTGGGATCAAAAAGCGCAGGCGAGGCGCTTTATGAGTCAACTGACGATTCTGGATATGCCGCTGCACCGGCAATGATGGAAAAAGGAGGAGGATTTCTGAGCAGTTATGATGAGGCGGCTACAGAACCATCTCCAACTACGAGTACAGATATGGACAGGAAAATCATCAAAACCGCGAGAATCAGTATAGAGGTGGATGAATTCGACACCACTGCCTCTGCTGTGGAGCAGCTGGCCGCGGCTTCTGGCGGTTTTATATCCAACTCGAACTCGTATATAACATCCAATGGTCAGAAACGAGGGACAATCACTATAAGAGTGCCAGCAGAAGGATTCCAGAGCGTTCTTGACGAGGTAAAAAAGCTGGGCGAGGTAAAATCAACTTCCTCCTCAGGGCAAGACGTGACAGAGGAATACATAGACCTCGAAGCGCGTCTAACCAACTACCAGAGGCAGGAAGAGAGGTTCCTCAAAATTCTTGACAACGCGACCACTGTTGAAGACGTCCTGAAGGTTGAAGAGCAGCTTGGCCGTGTAAGAGGCGAGATAGAGCGAATTGAAGGGAGACTGCGCTACCTTGACAACTACATTGACCTCTCAACGATAACCGTCGAGATATCAGAACCTGTGCCCATAACGCACACATGGGGAATAAGAGATGCCCTGAGCGACTCAGTGGAAGGCTTCATAGGCATGACAAACGGACTCATAGTATTCACAGGAAGCATCATACCCTTGGTTATCTTTGTGGTATTGCTCGTCGGCATTTTCAGGCTCGTAAGACGGAAGAAGAAAGTCAAAGAGTGACACCCGAGGGATGGTCCATTGCCAGATGAAATAAAGATGGATAGAAAGGTCTTCGAGGCCCTGGCATCCGAAACGAGGATAGACATACTGAAGAAGCTCGACACACGACAGATGACCATCTCAGAACTCGCGCGGGAGATGGATATGGCCAAGTCGTCCATCCACGAGCATCTGGTAAAGATGGTCCAAAGCGGGCTGGTTGCAAAGTTCGACAACGGGCACAAGTGGACCTACTACCATCTCACAGGAAAAGGCCGCAACATCCTCCATCCCCACGAGACAGCCAAAATACTGGTGTTTCTGGGGATGTCAATTCTTGCGATAGCAAGCGGCATTACAAACATCCTGAACGTGCTCACGATGGGTGGTGCAGCGCCCGCATATGGTGGTGCGCCCTCCGAGCCTGAGATGGCGGCATTAAGCGAGAGTGCCAGGGCGGTTGAACCTGCGGTTGGCGGCACAGAACCATCGCTTTTTATCGGGGTCGTGCTCATCGCAAGCGGAATATTCCTGGCCTACATCGCCTATCGCATGTGGAGCAGGGGGCGTCCAAAGAGATTTAAACAAAATGCCAGATAGTAGGATCGATGGTCTACAAATTTTCACCTTCCTCATTGAACTTGCTTAAGGAGTGCCCAAGGTGCTTCTGGCTCCATTTCAACAAAGGAATCAGGAGGCCCCGGGGGATTTTCCCCTCACTCCCAAGCGGTATGGACAGGATTTTAAAAGAGCATTTTGATGCATTCCGTGACAAAGGGCAGCTGCCTCCAGAACTCGCAAAGCTCAAGGGAGACATCGAATTATTTGATGACGCAGAGCTTTTGGAAGAGTGGAGGAATAACTTCAGGGGTATCCAGTGGGAGGACAAAGATGGCAATCGGCTAAGGGGGGCCGTGGACAATATCCTGCAGAGGGGCAAAAAGCTAATTGTGCTGGACTATAAGACGAGGGGCTACCCGCTGAAGGAGGACACGGCTGGCCACTACCAGGACCAGATGGACATCTACAACTTCCTTCTCCGAAAAAACGGCCACAAAACAGAAAATTACGCTTACCTGCTGTTCTACCATCCGGATAAGGCCCGCAAAAAAGGGGACATCGCATTTCACACCGACCTTGTGAAGATGAAGACCTCGGTCAAAAACGCTGAAAAAATCTTCAATGGTGCGCTGGCCCTGCTCGAGGGGGACATGCCCGAACATGCGGAAAAGTGCGAGTTCTGCAAATGGGCGGAGGAGAGCCAATTAGGCAGTAAGTACAAGCAGTCTACACTGGATTAAGAAGCTTTTTTTTGCTGTTTTTATTGGATTGTTTATCGGTGCCGTTTTTCTTATAACTGAATGGATTGGAAAAAAGTATAGTGGAGAGTGACATCGCTATAACTTATTGGCCGCTATGCACGCCTGCCCAAGCGAGACCCCGCCATCCCCGCAGGGAACCTTCTTGTGGGTAAGCAGCTCAAATCCTTTCTCCTCCAGCTTTGTCCTGATGTTCCTCACGATGGCCTCGTTGTAGGCCACACCGCCGGAGATTCCTACGGCCTCCACCTTTTTTCTTCTGGCCACCTTTGTTGCCATCTCCCCGAAGCCATCTGATAGGGCCCTCTGAGCGGAGGCTGCTACGTCCTTAGGATGGTGGTCATCTTTCAGGGTCATGGCAGTGTCCACGATACTGGTAGTGCCAAGCACATATCTGTCACCGATTTTTTTTATTTTGACAGGGAAATCTAAATCATCTTTACCACCAAAAGCAAATGACTCAAGCTTTATCGCCGGCTCCCCCTCGTATGTCCTCTTGTAGCATACGCCCAACAGAGCCGAAACCGCATCAAGGACCCTTCCGGTACTCGTGGTTTCCGGCGTGTTGAATCTCTTTTGTATTTGCTGAAGGACGATTTTGATTTCTTTTTCGTTTTTGAAACCCTCTATAACGTGATTGTCTAATATTTCATGTAGCTCTTCAGGTGAGTACTTCTTTGATAATACCCCTGCCACCATTCTTGCAGGAAATCTCGTCGCCAGGTCCCCTCCGGGCATAATCTGCGGCATCAGGCCCCCGACCCTCTCAAAGCCTGTTGCATCCGCAAGGAGCACCTCGCCGCCCCAGACGGTACCGTCAGTGCCGTAGCCTATTCCGTCCACCGCTATACAGACCACCTCATCAATGCTGTGCTCGACCATTAAAGAGACTGCATGTGCATGGTGGTGCTGGCATTCTACCAGTTTTGCCCCGAATTTTTCGGCCATCCCCTTTCCAAGCCGCGAGGTGTTGAAGCCTGGATGTAAATCGACTGCCACAGCGTCAATATCTTCGACTTTTGTGAGTTCCAGAAGGTTGTATACTGCCTTCTCAAGATACTCGAGAGTACGCAGCTTTGTGGTATTCCCTATGTACTGGGTAAGGAAGGCGCTGCTGCCTTTCAGGAGACAGGCAGTGACATCGAGTTCCGGACCGAGGGCCAGAATGTTCCGGTCGTTTTTCCATGAAATTTCTATGTGCTGCGGAACGAACCCCCTGGACCTCCTCAAAAATGTGGGGCTGCCGGCCACCATCTTTATAACGGAGTCGTCGCACCTGTTTTTGATCCGCCTGTCGTGGATTAGCGAGTAGTCTGTCTCGAGAGCAAGTATCTCCTCATTTTCTTTTGCCATCGGCTCCCCCGGGAGATTTGCGGAAGTCATAACGAATGCCGGCTCCTTTGAATAATGGAACAGCAGGTAGTGGACGCCAGAATAGGGCAGCATCACCCCGATGTTGTGCAGACCGGGGGCAATATATTTGGACAGTGTGTTTCTCTTTTTCAGGACCACAATCGGCCTTCTGAAGGACTGCAAGAGCTCCTCTTCCACCCTGTCCAGATGAGCAATGGCCTTCACGGCATCGATGTCCCTCGCCATTATCGCAAAGGGCTTTTGTGCCCTGCCGAGTATTTCTCTTATTCTTAGAATGGCATCGTCCCCGGTGGTGCGGGTGGCCAGATGAGTGCCGCCTACCCCCTTTATCGCTACGGCGCTCCCCCTGTCCAG
>JAZGIK010000179.1:0-3613 GCA_036482035.1 Hydrothermarchaeaceae archaeon (SeqCode)
GGGACATCCCCTCTATCGACTTCTGCGAGGTATGCGTCCATCCAAAGGGACGGACGGTGAACGTTTACGAGATGTGCGCATCATTAGATGGTCTCGATATCCCTGAACTCGTAAAAGACTTCAGGGCCCGTTCCGAAAGCTACTGCCGGGGAGAATTCGGGGAAGGCTGCCAGATAATACCAAATCTTGTAATACCGCCTGAACCGAAGATGATTATGGAGCTCGGCAATCACCTCGATGTGCTCATGGAAGCAAATGTCGTAATAACCGTCTACGACCCAAAAAGCGACAAACGCGGGTCATGTCCAATGAACGAGGAATTCTTCCAGTCATTGAGGGAAGACGAAGACTACAAGGGGATGGACGACGCAGAGATATTCACCGACTTTCTGATGAATTTCGTCGAGATACTTTAAATGAAAAAACCGGTATCAGTAATGTGGGAGTCCACAATTGCATGCGGGCTCATGTGCAAGCACTGCAAAGCGTCAGCTAAAAAGACTCCTGACCCGGACGAACTCACAACAGAAGAGGGAAAAAATTTAATCGATCAGATAGCCGCATTCGGGAGTCCATATCCAATACTGCGCATAACGGGCGGCAATGCCCTGATGAGGAAAGACATCTTTGATCTGATTGAATATGCAAAGGATTGTGGACTGACCGTTACCATTGCCCCCAGCACCACGCCCCATATGAACAGAGAGAATATAATAAAGCTAAAGGAAGCCGGCACGGACGTGGTTGCAATGAGCATCGACGGGGCATCACCTGAAACTCACGACAGCTTCAGGGGCATTCCCGGCACTTTTGACAGGCTCGTTCGCGCAGCCGAAATCATGAATGATGTAAATCTCCCCTTCCGCCTTCTAACAACAGTCACCAGGTTCAATGTACGAGAACTGCCCGACATACTCATGCTTTCGAAAAAGCTCGGTGCCATCGGCTTTTACTTTTACATGCTCATCCCTACCGGCAGGGCAAATGAGGAATATGAAATCACTCCTGCCGAATACGAAGACGTCTTCAACTTTATCTATGACCTGATGAGAAACCCGCCCTTGACCGTAAATGCCATCGCAGGATGCGAGCCATACAGGCGCGTGGCGGTGACAAGGCGGCTTGTCGAGGAAGGCAAATTGGGGGAAGAGGTCCTCAATCACGGCGAATTATATTATCATTTAAGGGAAAGGTTTGACAGTATTTTGGAGTCCAGCCTGCCCACGCGAAACATTACTCCAAGCGCCTACAAAACAAGGGACAAAGCTTTTGGCAAGGGCGTATTTGTCTCACAAAACGGAGCCGTTTACTCTAGCAGCTTCTTGCCCATAGAGATAGGGGACGTCAGGACAGGCAACCTCAAAGACATTTATACCAGCTCAACCATCCTGAAAGAGATGCAGGATGCGACAAAGCTGAAGGGCCGGTGCGGTGTCTGCGAGTTCAATAATGTTTGCAGGGGCTCAAGGTCCAGAGCATACGCTGTCACAGGCGACTATCTTTCAGAGGACCCCTCCTGCATATACCAGCCCGGCACAATTGGAAAAGTCGCTGATAACAAAGCCGTCCTCGAAGAGCTTCGTGTGACAAATTACAGCAGGATGGCGATGTGAGCTTTCAATCTTCCACCAGTTTTTTTAATAACCACAGCACAAATGGGAAGGAATCTAAATGGAACCTGGCCTGAGAGGGGTTCGGGCCAACTTTAACAGAATATGCTGTTTCAGGAAGAACGCTAAAGGTATCTTCATCCGTCCGATCATCGCCTATTGCCAGTATAAAATCCCACTCCTTTTTTGCAGTCCAGTACAATGCTGCTTTGCCCTTGTTTACGCTAGCGTCCTGGACTTCAATTAGCATATTTTCTTTCAACACCTGGAGATTAAGAGAGTCTATGGCAATTTCGAGATTATCTACCAGCTCCTTTGCTCTCTTGTGGCCCAATTCTGGATTGACATTTCTATAGTGCCAGGCGATGGAGAATTCCTTCTCTTCAATAAAAGAGCCATGGGTTTTATCCACATGCATCTCAAGGATTGGACGTATCTCTTTTTTCCACTCCTCTCCCGGGGGTGCTATCACTTCCCATTCTTTGCCCTTTTCTTTAATGAGTGCACCATGCTCGGCTATGCAATCTATACCTCCTCCAAACCATTTTTCCATAGTATCTCTATCACGCCCACTTGTTAGCACTACTTCGTTTTTTGGGTCTGTTGCAAGCGTTTCGAGCAACTTTAAAATCTCTTCATCAGGATTTGCATCCTCAGGTCTTTTGCGAAAAGGAACAAGCGTTCCGTCGTAGTCCAGCAGTATCAATCTTTGTTTGCTTTCACGGTAATTACTGACCAGCTCCTTTTCTTTCCCTTCGGTTAATTCCATAAATATATCCCCCTTTAGAACTTCCTTTGTAATATGGAGTTCGACATTCATGGCCATGGGGAAAAGGAGTCGCTCCCCCTTCATATATATAAGTAGTAGGTCATTATTAAATAAAAACGGCAGCCGCCACCACGGTCGTCCATTTGCCGTCTTTTGGCACCATTGCTGACTGGGTCGTGTTGCGGGTCTTTACTATCTTGCCGCTCATCTTCCAGACCTCCTTCCTTTCGTCCCAGCTCTTGTCTATGTCGAGCATTATACCGAGAGTGCTCGCAAGCATCGAGGCCGCCAGGTCCTCGGCATATGCCCCTGCCTTCTCTTCTACTTCTCCAAAGGAGTGGTGTTCACTCAGGTATCCATAATTACCCCTGTCCGCAGGTATCGCACATCCTATTGAAGTCGCCAGCAAACGCCGGGGTTCATTGCTCGAATTCTGGCTGAGCACGCAGTATACAATTTGACCAGTTTCAAGCTCCCTCAGGCCCCTTTTCCGAGAGACTATCTTGCATCCAGGGGGCAAAATGCTCGAGACCTTCACAAGATTGAATTTTTCAATGCCTGCATTCCTCAGTGCAAATTCGAATGATGCAAGCTTCTCTTCGTGCTTTCCGACGCCTTTAGTAAAGAACAGTTTTTTAGGTACCATCTCCCACCGATTAGTTTTTTATGCATATAAGGTTTAATATCTATCGGTGATAAAATGGTTAGACAAAGTCCAAAGATTATAATAAGCGACGAGGCAAAAAAAGGCACTTACTCAAATGTTATGAGGGTCGCTCACTCCCAGTTCGAGTTTACATTAGATTTCGGCACCATGCCCGTGGGCCCGGAAGACGCAGGTGCGATGATCATATACAACAGAATAATCATGTCTCCCGCCCATGCCAAGTTCATGCTCAAGGCTCTGGAAGACAACATAAAGACCTTCGAAGAGAAATTCGGCGAGATAAAGCTGCCGGAGTTCAAAGAGGGCAAACCCGGGGTGTCGTCGTCGGATCAGGTGTACATTGGGTAGGATTCACTATTTTTTGTCTGACCTACATGCTGGTGAATCCTTACTCCGCAGGCGGAGTATGGCATTCGAGGAGCGGTCAAACTATCTCTAATGAGACGCCAGCGACGAGAATGCCCTATCAAAAACCTTTTAATCCATCGATGCAGAATCTCGATTCAAGATGGGACTTTCAGAGCTTCGAGAGGAGATTGACAGGATAGACCGGGAGATAATCGGGCT
>JAZGIK010000180.1:0-5623 GCA_036482035.1 Hydrothermarchaeaceae archaeon (SeqCode)
CGTTGCCTCCCGCGGCCTCGACATACCGGCAGTCAGCCACATCTTCAACTATGACGTCCCGGATGACCCGGACGACTACATACACCGCATCGGCAGGACCGCCAGGGCCGGGCGTAAGGGCCGGGCGATATGCCTTCTTTCACCTTCCGACCATGACAACATGCGCAATCTCCACCAAATTCATCCAGACCTCGCCGGCGAGACCATAACATTCGATCCCTCCAAATATACACCGATTGACACCTCCCTGCGCTCGAAATTTGTGAGGAGGGCCAGAAGCCCGCAGAAGAGAGGGGGGCCAAGAAGGGGTCCTCCAAGACGAGGAGGCCCAAGACGAGAGGGTCCAAGGAAGCGGTTTGCGCCAAGGAGACGTTAGGCCTGCATAAACAAAAACTTTATATTAATGTTAGATTAATACCATATTAAGGTGGTATTATGGTAAAGGCTATAATCGACATAGAGGACCATACTAACAGGGTGATAAACGTCGTAAAGGCAAAATATGGTCTAAGAGACAAGAGCGAGGCCATCGACCTTATAGCGATGCAATATGAAGAAGAAATTCTGGAGCCGGAACTTCGACCGGAGTACATAGAAAAGGCTAAAAGGATAAGGAAACAGAAGGCAATCCCGGTTAAGGACTTTGCCAAGAGATACGGTCAGAAGTAAAATGTATGGCCTTAAAGTGAGGGAGGGCTTGGATAAGAAATTTGCTAAACTGGCAAAGAAGAATCCTTCAAAGCTGGAAATTATAAACAAAAAAGTCCTTGGAATATTAAGGGACCCTCATAGATACAAAAACTTGCAGGCACCACTAAGCGACTGGAAGAGGGTTCACATAGACAAACACTTCGTGCTTACTTTTTCTATAGATGAGAAATCCAAAACAGTGGTTCTAGAGGACTACGAGCATCACGATAGGATCTATAAACATTGACATCTTTGGCTTTGCATAACCAAAAAATTTTATACCCTCTCTTACGAATCCTACTCAATGATACGCATCTCGAGAGTCAGCCTCAGAAATTTCAAGTCCTTTAGGAGGATTTCCATCCCGATACCCCTGGGCTTTACGGCCGTCGTGGGCCCCAACGGCACCGGCAAGAGCAATATTGTGGACGCAATATGTTTCGTGCTCGGGAGAAGCTCTTCAAAAAGCCTCCGTGCAGAGCGGTTTTCGGACCTGATTTTCAACGGCGGAAAGAAGGGGAAACCGGCGACGAAGGCGTCTGTGTCCCTTTACATCGACAACGCCGCCAGGAACATCCCCATAAATTCAAAGGAGGTAAAGATTTCCAGGACCATAGACCTCTCCGGAAACAGTGTATACCGGCTCAACAGGAAGAGGACAACGAGAAACGAGATACTGGACCTTTTGTCCGTAGCGAACGTGCATCCCGACGGCCACAACATCGTGCTTCAGGGCGACGTGACGAGAATAATCGACATGAGTCCTGTAGAAAGGAGAGAGACTATCGACGAGATTGCGGGCATCGCCGAGTACGACGAGAAGAAGAGGAAGGCCCTGCGGGAGCTTGAAAAGGTATCTAGCAACATATCCCATGCAGGCGCTGTGCTAAGGGAGGTCAAAGGCCAGATGCAGAAGCTGGAGACAGAGAAGACGGACGCACTCCGCCATGAGCATCTGAAAGGCGAGATAAGAACGAAGAAAGGCACCGTACTCTCCTCAAAGCATCTCAAGATAAGCGAGGACATGAAGAGGCTCAAGGTCCGAGGGAAAGAGCAGGAGGAGAGGGTAGAGAAATTACAGAGATATATGAGCACGCTTGCAGACAAGCTCGGCGTCAAGAGAAAAGAGGTGGAAAATCTAAATTCTACCATCGTGCTGAAAGAGGAGACCGAGCACTTTTCTGTTTTCAAAGAGGTTGAAAAGATAAAAAACGAGCTGAAGTACAGAGAGGACAGGCTGGATGCCATAAAAGACGATGTAAATCTATTGGAGGATAGGAAGGCAGCGGCCAGAGAAGAGATCGAGGCCGCAAAAAGGGATATCGACGAGCACATAGCGCAAAACAAGGAACTCGAATCCGGAGTCGGCAAGGCCGAAAAGGAAATTTTGAAACTGAAAGGGCAGGTGAAGGACGCATATGCAGACATATCGAAAGTGGACAAGACCTCGGCCGGCCTTCGCGAAAAACTTGAAACCCTGCAGCTGTCGCTGGACGAGAAGCGCGAGAATCTCCTGGAAATTGAAAGGAAAAACGCCCTTCTCACCGAGAAGAACGCGCAAAAGGACACCCTCTACACAGAACTTGCGACCGACATAAAGGAAAAGCGTCTAAAACTGAAAGGCATCGAGGAATCAATAAAGACTGCAGAGGCGAGAAAGAAGGAGATCGATGAAAAATCCCAGAAGAACGAGTTTAAAAAAAGGGAGCTTGTGGACAGGTCTGCGGAGCTAAAGGGTGAGATAGGAAAACTCAACACGGTACTGCAGCTCAAGCGCGATGCCTTTGCGAGATTGGACGCAAAATACAAGGCCCTGGAGCACATAAGGCAGAAGAGGCTCTCCTTTAATAAAGCAGTAGATGAGATACTGAAATTAAAGGATGAAGGCAAAATCAAGGGGATTTACGGACCGATTTCCGCCCTCGGAAAGGTGAACCAGCGTTTTTCAAAGGCGCTCGAGGTTGCGGCTGGCAGGGGAACGGAGTTCATCGTGGTTGAGGACGACCGCACCGCGGAGGCGTGCATAGACCATCTAAAAAAGAATCGAATCGGAAGGGCGACCTTCCTGCCGCTCAAAAATTTGAGGCCCATAAAACCGTCAGAGAAGGCAGCAAAACTGGCTAAAAGGAGCCACGGATTTGCATTCGAGCTGGTGGAGTTCAACAAAAAATTCGAATTGGCGTTTGCGCTAGTCTTCAGAAATACCGTGGTCGTAAAAGACGTTGAGTTTGCCAGAAAGGCAGGCATCGGTGATGTACGAATGGTTACTCTTGACGGAGACTTGATTGAACCGTCGGGCATGATGAGCGGCGGCTTTTACGTACCCAAAGGTATAGGCTTCGAGGAGGTGGACACCACGAAGATGGAGGTCGATGCGCTAAGAAAGGAGATAGAAAAACTCGAAAAAAATAGGGAGGTCCTCCTGAAAGAAGATGCGCGCGTGAACCAGGAGCTCGAAGAGATTGGCACGTCAGAGGTCGAGGCGGCGAGGGAGATGGAGGCCTTAAAAGAGAGGATAAAGGCGCTTTCAGAGACAAGGGACGACATCACAGACTATGCCGCGGAAAAGGAGGCATCGAAAAACCAGATTCGTGCTCAGATGAAGGAATTTAAGAAGGATTTGAAAAAGGACGGTACTGTGATAGAGGAGCTCCGTGCACAGGTGTCAGCTCTCGGCTCAGATAAGAAGGACGTTGAGGAAAAGCTAAGCGAGTCCAAGGCAGAAAAGATAATAAAGGACATCAGGGCCCTGGAGACCAAGATTTTTGCCATTGAGAGGGAAAGGGAGGGCATAAAGACCCAGATCAGCCTTAACAACTCAAGAATAAACGAAATCCTAAAGCCCAACATCACAAAGCTTGAGAGAGAGCTGAAAGGCATCGACCTCTCTATGAAGGAAAAGAGTGAAACGTTAAAGGACGCAGATTCCGGCAGAAAAGAGTTCGAAAGGGAACTCTCAAACGTCAGGAGGAAAGAGGACGAAGTCCTGAGGGAAATCAAGAGGTTAAAAGACAAAAGGGCCTTTTTTATAAAGAGTATTTCTCTTATCGGAAATAAGAGGAATGCCTTTGAGGAGGAGCTCGACGGGGTAAAGAAGGGCATAGAACTCTCCAACATAGAGATGGCAAGGCTCGAGACCAAACTGGAGACCGTCGCAGAAGAGCTCAAAGAGTTTTCAGACCTCGATATCGAGCTTTTGGTCCCGATAGACACCATTGAGATGGAAAAAGAAATCGTAAAGATGGAGGTGGAGATGGCATCTCTGGAGCCCATCAACATGAGGGCCGTCGAGGACTACGAAGAGATAAAAGAAAAGTTCGAAGGGCTCGATATCGGGATGGAAAAATTGCTATCGGAGAGGGATTCCATCAACAGACTCATTGGAGAGATAGAGCACAGAAAAAAGGCGGTGTTCATGGAGGTATTTGAAAACATAGCGATGAATTTCAGGAGGATATTCTCCCAACTGTCCGAGGGCGGCACTGCAGACCTCCTGCTCGATGAGGAGGCTCCTCTCGATGGCGGACTTCAGATCCGTGCAATGCCAGAAGGCAAAAACCCCCAGTACATAGAGCTCATGTCGGGAGGAGAAAAGACGCTTACCGCGCTCTCGTTTATATTTGCGATTCAGAGATATCAGCCTGCGCCGTTTTACATAATGGATGAGATCGACATGTTTCTGGACGACAGCAACGTAGAAAAGATATCTGATCTGGTGCGCGAATCCTCAAAGGAGGCCCAGTTCGTAGTCGTTTCACTAAAGGACAACATGATGACATCCGCAAACCAGCTTTTTGGGGTTTCAATAGACGAGGGGGTATCGAAATTAGTCGGAGTGGAGTTGGAAAAAGTTGGAAGCTGAGATGCGGCCAGTCGAGATTTTAATAGACCTTGTAATATCCGACGAGCTGGACCCCTGGGACATAGACATATCCGACATAGCAAACCGGTTTATAGAGGAGGTAAAGAAGATGCAAAAGTTAAACCTCCGCCTCTCGGGAAAGACGCTTCTGGCCTCTTCTATCCTGCTAAGAATGAAGTCGGACAGTCTCATTCCGAAAGAAGAGCCTCCATTCGAGGAAGAATTCAACTGGGATTATATGTCTGACGGGGCCCCGGAAGATATTATACCAATAGGCGCGCCTGTCAGGAGGAGGGCCGAGAGAAAGACCACGCTTTTTGAGCTGATAGAAGCGCTGCAGCGCGCTTTAAGCGAGGAGATGATAAGGAAAAACTTTCCGAAGGAGGGCAGACCCAGACCAAAAATAATAATCC
Source organism: Hydrothermarchaeaceae archaeon (SeqCode) (assembly GCA_036482035.1). Classification (GTDB taxonomy): domain Archaea; phylum Hydrothermarchaeota; class Hydrothermarchaeia; order Hydrothermarchaeales; family Hydrothermarchaeaceae; genus JAHJSX01. The sequence goes on from JAZGIK010000180.1 coordinate 4,966, forward strand.
CAATTGACGAGGAGACCATCAAAGAGCGGATGACCAAAATCTACGACATGATTCAGAAGCTCACCAAGAAAAAGAAGGTCGTAAAATTCTCTGACCTCTTATCAGGGAAAAGAGAGGACATTATCGAGGTACTGGTGGCCCTGCTTTATCTTGATTCACAGCGGCAAATTAACATCTGGCAGAAGGAGCTTTTCGACGAGATTTTCATTACTTTGAACTGAAAAACTTTGGGTTACAAATGGCCATACCTTAGTTTTCCAATAGCATAATGAATAAGTTGTGGGGAACGTTCAAAACCACTTTTTCGTCACGGTAAATTATTTGCCACCTGTCCTTATTATCGACCCGCAGTACTCACATGCATCACCGCTTTTGCCTTTGAAAGGAGCGTCGCATGATGGACATTTCGAAATGAAATATCCTGGCGAGGTATCGGGTTTGATACTGGAAGGTTCCTTTTCCTCCTCGGCTGCTTTGATCTTCTCCACGTCGAATTTGAAAAAGCAGAGATTTCTACCGCCAATTGCTGCGAGGTAAGTACCATCGGATGACATTGATATGTCCTGGCCGGGTTGCTCGTCTGCTCGGCCTACTTTATAGCTCCATAATAGCTCTCCTTTCCTGTTGAAGAATGACACCTTACCATCAGGACAAGCTG
>JAZGIK010000181.1:0-3595 GCA_036482035.1 Hydrothermarchaeaceae archaeon (SeqCode)
GAGGGCCCTTGCAGGGACCTTCTGGATAAACTCGCCAAAGGGCCCCTCCTTTTTAAACGACACGAGGACCACGTCCCCCTTCCTGACACCCCTGAGTTTGATGGCCTCCCCGAACATATAGGGTGACAGAATAGTGGCACCCACAAAGAGAAATACCTCCCTTTTAAGCCCCAAGTCATAAGCCGAGTAGAATATAAAAAGAAACGCCACAAGGAGGATGTAAAATTTCAAAAAGCTCCCGATTCTCATAACTTCACCCGAGCATGTTTTTTATTAACGGCACTAAGACATTCGGAATGAATGCGAGCGTCCCGATAGAGCTACCAATGTTTGCGAACGCGGTTACCAGAAGTACTTTGAAGGCATTGTTCTTTCTAAGCTCTCCAAAGCTCGTGGTCTTGAATGCGGCAGATACATCCCCCACTGTTACGTTTCTCACCTTCATTTCTGCAAGCCCGGCAAACCACCCGGCTGCAAGCAGGGGATTCAGCGAAGTAAAGGGTGCAGCTATCATTCCAACAACTGCGGATACAATGCTTCCACCGACCAGAAGCACCAGTATGAAGGTGGGAATCGAGTTGTACAATACCCACTGGGCAAGAGGTTTCTCAAGCGACACCCCCCTGTAAAAGGCCATAGCGAATACGCTGATTATGGCCATGGGAAGTGCATATTTCACTGTTTTTAAGATGTTAATCCTTTTTTCCGGAACACATGTCAATTCTTCGTCAGGAGGTATCTTCTCCGGGGCGTTCAGAAATTCCTCTATACCTTTTTTGTGTCCGGCGCCTACAACGGCCACTACATTCCCGAATTTCTCCTGAAGTTTTATCAGGTTTCGGGCCATATAGGCGTCCCTTTCCTTCACCATAATATTGTACATATTTGGAGACAGCTTTTGCAGGAGCTCCAGCATATCTTCAATTTTATCTCCTTTTTTTAGCTCCTCTACTTCGCCTTCTATATCCCCTTTGGAGAGGTCGAATGCAAAGATTATCTCCTTCAATACACGTATTTTTTCTATGAGGCCCATTTTAGAGAACGTTCTTTTGAGGGTAATCCCTACGTCCCTGTCCACGAGGGCAAAGTTTATACCGAGTTCCTGCGCGGTGTCTATCGCAGTAAGCATCTCCTTACCGGGCTTAATGCCGACTTCTTTCCCGAGCCTTTGCTGGAGGAGAGAGAGCAGGACGTTTGTAATCACAAACATCGAGTTTTTTCCCTTCACGAGGTCAAGCACAGGTATGTCTCTCGGCTCGGTTAACCCCCGGTATCTTGATTCACACAGCTCCACGGCGACCATGTCAGGGCGCAACTCGCGTACCTTTTCCTTTACCTCGTCAACACTATCCCGGGATATATGCGCTGTTCCGATGATTGTAATCATCTCAGAACCTCGTATTCGAGAATGAGGTCCCTGCCGAGCAGGTAATGCTTTTTGAGTTTTAGCTTCACTCCTTCACCTATCTTATTGAATCCTTCGCCTTCTACAAGTGACAAAGCGTCTTTTCCCCCCACAATTGTAGGAGATACGGCAACCTTAACCTCGTCAATCAAATCTCTTTCAAGCATCCCCCAGTTCAGGGTCCCCCCGCCCTCCAGAAGAAGGGTCTTTACACCCCTTTTATACAGCTCTTCCATAAGGCACTCAAGGTCCACCTTGCTTTCCCCGCAGACAAAAACGTCTACTTTCTCTTCAAGCCTGGCAATTATATCCTTTTTAGCAGCCTTTGAAACAGCAATAAGGGTTTTCGCTTCTTCACTCAGGACCCTTGCATCAAGCGGGGTTCTCGCCCTGCTGTCTACAACGACTCTTAGCGGATCGTCCTCTTTCTCCCCTGGAATTTTATGGACTGTCAGGCGCGGATCGTCGTCGAGCACTGTGCCTATCCCGACCATAATCGCATCCACGCGTTTTCTAATCTCGTGAACCCTTTCGAGGTCCTCTTCGCACGAGATTTCTACATCCCTGCTTTTAGATGCAATCTTTCCGTCAAGCGTCATGCCCGCATTTAGTACAACGTGAGGCCGCTTCATAATATATCACCCTATGAGTGCAGGATTATATATTGATTATGGCATTTGGCCAAAATTTTTCGGACTTATGGGACAACCCACACTAAACCAAAACATTTTTATATAGCATCAGTCTTAGGAGTCAAACAGGAGGTAGTGATGATATGTACTATGTGAATGGATTAGAGTATCTGGGGAGACCCGTGAAGATAAAAGGCAAGAAAATGGAAGGGGTAGAGGCAAAGAGATTCGTGACATTAAAAAAGACTGACAAAAAGCCTTCCAAGAACGAGGTTTTGGAACTGGCAAAAGCGAAAAAGGGCGTCAAGAAAGTCTGGGTAATGCAGATGGAAGGCAACAAGTGGAAAAAGGTCATGGACACTATTGATGTCTAGACTTTCCCACTTTTTCTCCAATCTCTTCAATGCTTTGTAGCGCCTTTGGATGAGGACGCTGGTCAGTTAGGGGGTTTCCCAGCATATCGGCTTTTACAACCTCCCCATCATAGGGTATAGATGAAAGAATTTCAAAATCAAGCCCTTTTTTAATTAAGTCCATTTGCTCATCAGACGCTATTTTATTGGCAACTGCGTATATTTCCTTTATACCGATTTCTTTTGACAGTGCGTAGATACGATTCGCGGTCTGCATGGCTTTCACGCTCGGCTCGCACAGTATGAGCATGACATCGAAGCCCTCTGCGGTTTTCCGGCCGAAGTGCTCAATTCCGGCCTCGGTGTCGAGTATCAAAACTTCATCTCGCTTTAGCACGAGGTGCCTCAAGAGCGCTCTGAGGAACGTGCTTTCGGGGCACATGCAGCCCTCTCCTCCTTTTTCCACTGTCCCCATGACTATGAGCTTTATATTCTCCATCGACGTGGAATGCGATTCAGGAATGTCATCCACCCGCGGGTTTATATTGTATATGCCGTCTGTGACCACTGTCCTGTCTTTGATTAATTCTTTCAGCTCGGAGATAGGCTTTGGATTCTCCATTCCGAGGGCCGTATGCAGGTTCATCGACGGGTCGGAGTCAACCGCAATTACATTTGTTTTTCTTGAGAAAAACAATGCAAGACCACCAGCAACCGTGGTTTTGCCAGTTCCGCCCTTCCCGGCAACCGCGATTTTAAGCGCCATGCCCGAATCCGCAAGTTTAACGATAGATTTATTTTAAAACCGCGTTAAAATCAAGACTATGAGATTGAAAGGCAAAAGTATTGCGCTCTGCGTCACTGGCAGCATTGCTGCTATACAGTCTCCGCTTATTGCAAGACAGCTCATGCGGCACGGAGCAGAGGTCACGGCCTATATGAGCGATGGCGCAAGAGACATAATCCACAAAAACACCATGGAGTTTGCAACAGGACGGGAGGTTGTCACAGAGCTGACCGGAAAGGTCGAGCACCTCTACGAGTTCGATTTGATATTAATCGCTCCGGCAACAGCCAGCACGATAGGCAAAACTGCCGGCGGAATAGCGGACACGCCAGTTACGGCCCTGGTCATGGCATCAACATGTGAGGCCCTCATAGCGCCAGCAATGGACATGCGCATGGATGAGAATGCCATTGTGACG
>JAZGIK010000182.1:0-2020 GCA_036482035.1 Hydrothermarchaeaceae archaeon (SeqCode)
GAAATTCGGTACAGTCGCTGTCGACGAGTTCATGGCAGTGGAGAAGTACTCGCACGTCCAGCACACAGTGAGCAACGTTACGGGAGAGCTCGAAGACAGTGTCGACTCGCTTGACGCACTAGAGGCCAGCTTTCCTGCAGGTACGGTAAGCGGCGCGCCGAAGGTCAGGGCAATGCAAATTATAGAGGAGCTGGAGCCCACAAAGAGGGGCGCATATGCGGGCGCAGTCGGATACTTCGCATTCAACATGGATATGGACTTTGCTATCACAATAAGAACGATAATAATGCAAAATGGAAAGGCCTATGTGCAGGCTGGAGCAGGCATAGTGGCAGACTCCGATCCGGAACGAGAGCACCAGGAATGCGTCAACAAGGGGAAGGGCATGATAAAAGCTATAGAGCTGGCGGGTGACAAAAAGTGAAGGTCCTGATAATCGACAATATAGATTCGTTCGTCTACAATCTCTACCAGTATGTTGGAGAGCAGGGCATGGATGTCACTGTAAAGAGACACCACATAACGCCGGCGGAGGTCGAGGAGATCTCTCCTGACAAGATTATCGTGAGCCCTGGCCCCGGGATTCCGGAGAATGCAGGAAACTCAATACAGATTATACGGGAGTTCGGCAAAGAAATCCCGGTACTCGGAGTGTGCTTGGGACACCAAGCTATAGGCGTCGCCTTCGGGGCAAAGGTGGGCAGGGCCAGCGTCATCATGCACGGGAAAACAAGCGAGATTGCCCATGACGACAAAACGATTTACAGGGGTATAAAAAACCCGCTGACTGCCACAAGGTACCACTCTCTCGCGGTCCATAAAGAAGGACTTCCCGGCGAACTTGAAATCTCTGCCACAAGCCTAAGCGACGGCATAATCATGGGCATAAGGCACAAAAAATATCCCATAGAGGGCGTGCAATTTCATCCCGAGTCAATTCTCACAAGTGACGGAAAACAAATAATAAAAAATTTCCTGGAAGGTGATGGAAGTGAATAGATTTATCAGCAAGCTGATAGAGGGGCAAGACTTGAATTCTGAAGAGGCCGAAGAGGCTATGAAGCTTATTATGTCTGGAAGCGCTACTGACGCTCAGATAGGCAGCTTTCTCACGGCACTGCGGATGAAGGGGGAGACCATCGGCGAGATATCTGCATGCGCGAGCGTGATGAGAGCATTTGCCGGGGGGATAAATCCAGAGGTAGATGGCACGCTCGTGGACACCTGCGGCACCGGCGGGGACAAAATAAAGACCTTCAATATCAGCACGATATCTGCATTCGTAATCGCAGGCGCGGGAATTCCGATAGCAAAGCATGGGAATCGGTCGGTTACATCGAAAGCAGGAAGCGCAGACCTGCTTGAGGCCCTGGGGGTAAGAATGGACATGACTCCTGAAGACGCCAAAAGGATGATAGAAGACATCGGCATTGGCTTCATGTTTGCGCCCACGTTCCACAAGGCGATGAAATACGCAATAGGCCCGAGAAAAGAGATCGGTATTAGGACAGTCTTTAACATCCTCGGACCGCTGACGAATCCTGCAAATGCGCAAGCGCAGATTTTGGGCGTCTATGATGCGGCACTCACCGAAAAGATGGCCGGTGTCCTGGCAAACCTCGGCACCGAGAGAGCGCTGGTAGTTCACGGCATCGGCGGCCTTGACGAGGTCTCAACGTTTGGCGAAACTAAAATATCGGAGCTTAAAGACGGGATTGTCAACACCTATGAAATTAAACCTGAAGACTTTGGAATTGAAAGAGCAGCTCCGGAGGAGATGTCCGGAGGAGATGCAAAGCAAAACGCAGACATTGCAGTAAGCCTGCTTAGAGATAAAGAAAGCGGTGTCAGAAGGGACATCGTGCTTCTAAACTCTGCCGCAGGGATATATGTCGGAGGTCTGGCAGACTCAATTGCCGACGGCATGTCTATAGCAGAGGAATCCATAGGCTCCGGAGCAGCCTACGATAAACTGACCGGGCTTGTCGAGCTTTCGAGGAAAATATGAAAGTAAAAATAT
>JAZGIK010000183.1:0-7749 GCA_036482035.1 Hydrothermarchaeaceae archaeon (SeqCode)
GGGCCATGCTGCCTTTACTACGCTGAGAAAGAGGGGAGGAGCACTTGCAGATATAGCTATATTGGTTGTTGATATAACGGAGGGTTTCCAGCCGCAAACATTCGAGGCAATAAACATTTTGAGGACATACAAGACGCCGTTTCTAATTGCTGCAAACAAGATTGACAAGATAAGGGGATGGCAGGTATTTACAGGATACCCATTTACGCACAGCTTTTCGAAGCAGACCGACGGAGTAAAGACATTCATCGAAGAGAGGATCTACACGATCGTTGGAAAGCTTTATGAGGAGGGGTTTCAGGCCGACCGATTCGACAGAATTGAAAAATTCGAAAAGCAGATTGCGATTGTACCGGTGAGTGCGAAGACCGGGGAGGGAATTCCAGAGCTTTTGATGATACTCATAGGTCTTGCACAGAAATTCCTTGAAGATAGGCTGGAAATCGAGGTGGATGGTCCTGCCAAGGGCACAATTTTGGAAGTCAGGGAGGAGGTTGGACTTGGAACAACCATAGACGTAATAATTTACGATGGAAAAATCAAACGTGGAAACGAGATAGTCGTTGGGGGCCAAGATGGCGTAATTGCAACAAAAGTCCGCTCACTTCTAAAGCCAAGGCCGCTTGACGAGATTAGAGACCCGAAGTTCAAGTTTGAGGGCATTCAAGAGGTGCACGCAGCGTCCGGCATAAAAATAGCCGCACCGAATTTATCTGGCGTTGTTGCGGGTTCGTCTATAAAAGTTGCTGACAAAGATGTTCAGGAGGCAATAGATGGGGTGCAGGCCGAGATAGAGGAGGTCAAAGTAGGAACAGAGACAACGGGCGTCATTGTCAAGGGTGATACCCTCGGCTCTCTTGAGGCCGTGGTAAAAATGCTCAAGGATGAGAAAGTACCGATAAAGAAGGCAGATGTCGGCGACATCTCCCGAAAGGATATAGTAGAGGCCGAAACAGCAAAGGAGGATGCACCGATAAGGGCCGCAGTCCTGGGATTCAATGTGAAGATTAAAAAGGACGCAGAGGAGAAGGCACATGAAGTGGGTGTTAACATCTTTTTGAACAACGTGATCTACAAGCTGATAGATGACTACAGTGATTGGATGCGGGAGGAGATGGAGAGGGAGAAGAAGATGGAGCTGGTCAAGCTCACACGGCCTGCAAAAATACAACTTTTGCCCGACCACGTATTTAGGAAAAGCAAACCCGTAGTAGTGGGCATAGAAGTGCTGCTTGGAATATTAAAAAACAAATCTAGACTGATTAACAGAGATGGGAAAAACATAGGCAATATTGAAGGATTGCAGGACAAAGGAGAAAACATAAAGGAAGCTGAGATGGGCATGAGTGTAGCAGTGGCAATAGATGGACCGACAGTCGGAAAACAGATTAATGAGGGTGACATTTTATATACTGATATAAGTGAAAGTGAGGCAAGACTTCTAGAAGTAAAATACAAAAATAGTCTAAAAGATGATGAAATAGAGGCCCTAGAAGAGATAAAAAAGATTAAAAGAAAAGACGATATATTCTGGGCATCTGCATCTGGAGGTGCATAATTGCAGAAGATTATATTATCAAATCCAAAAACAGGGAAGTCTTATAGTATAGAACTGGAGACTGAGAAAACAAAGATAGATGGCACAAGGATTGGGAATACCATTGATGCGAGTTCCATAGGTCTTCCTGGATACGAAATCCAGATAACCGGTGGCAGCGATAAAGACGGGTTTCCGATGAGGTTAGATGTGCCGGGAAGAGGCAGAAAGAGAGTGCTTCTATCCGACGGACCCTGTTACAAGCCAAAGTCAAAGGGCACAAAGAAGAGAAAGACTGTAAGGGCCAACATAATTACGAAGGATATAGTACAGATAAATGCAAAGATCGTAAAAAAGGGTGCAAAGCCTATCGAAAAGCTTCTCGGGGTCGGAGAGACCAAGGAAGAAAAACCTGCCGAAGAGAAAGAGCCACTGAAAGAAGAAAAACCGGTTAAGAAGGAAAAGCCAGTTAAAGAAAAGAAGCCTGCAGAAGAAAAAAAGGCTGAAGAAAAGCCACCTAAAAAAGAGAAAGCAAAAAAGAAAGAAAAAACAGAGGGAGAGGCGAAGTAGTTGCAGTCTGAGGTAAACATTGGACTTGTTGGACACGTTGACCACGGAAAGACTACCTTGACCCAAGCCCTATCGGGCATTTGGACTGACCGCCACAGCGAGGAGATAAAGAGGGGTATTTCAATAAGACTGGGATACGCGAGCACTACATTTCGAAAATGCCCCAAATGTCCGGAGCCTCAGGCATACACCACAGAAAAGGCCTGCAAGCAGTGCAAAACCAAGTCGGAGGCGCTTAGAGAGGTTTCGTTTGTAGATGCACCTGGCCACGAAACACTGATGGCAACCATGCTCTCAGGCGCGGCAATCATGGACGGCGCCGTGCTGGTCATAGCAGCAAACGAAGATTGCCCACAGCCGCAGACCAAAGAACATCTCATGGCCCTCGACATAGTAGGTATCAAGAATATAGTGGTCGTGCAGAACAAGATAGACATGGTCCCTAAAGATAAGGTAAAAGAAAATTACAAGCAGATCAAAGCATTCTTGAAGGGAACTGTTGCAGAAAAGGCCCCGATCATACCGATTGCAGCCCGGCACAGTGCCAATACGGATGTGCTAATTCAAGAGATAGAAAAGGTCATACCCACCCCCAAAAGGGATCCAAAAAAACCATACAGAATGTTTATTGCTAGGTCATTCGATGTGAACAAGCCCGGCACCCTGCCTGAAGGCCTTGTAGGAGGGGTCGTTGGAGGATCGCTCATACAGGGAAAAATCAAAATTGACGACCCCGTAGAAATTCGTCCTGGAATCAAGATTGAGGAGGATAACAAAACGATCTGGAAGCCGTTGACGACAGAGGTGACCTCTCTCATGACCGGCGAAAAGAATTCAAAAAGCGCAAAGCCGGGAGGTCTAATAGGCATTGGTACAAAGCTTGATTCAAGCTTGACCAAAGCAGACGGTCTTTTGGGGGGGATTCTCGGCAAGCCAAGCATCCTGCCGTCTGTATTGGGTAAACTTACTTTAGAAACACATCTATTGCAGAGGGTGGTCGGCACAAAAGAGGAGCTTGAGGTGGAGGACATAAAAACCAGCGAACTTTTAATGCTTAATGCTGGCACGACAACAACAGTCGGCGTCGTTACAAGCGCAACAGATGGCAAAACCGAAATAAGATTAAAACTGCCAGTTTGTGTTGATAGAGGAATGAGAGCCGCAATTAGCAGGAGAATTGGGGCCAGGTGGCGGTTGATAGGCCATGGAAACATTTTGTAGAGTTATACTCGACACAAATTTCATGTTAATCCCTTTCCAGTTTGGTGTGGACATAAAAGCAGAACTGGACAGGATACTTGATTTCAATTATAGACTTTGCACACTGCCCGGCGTTTTGAAAGAGCTGGAAGTACTCTCGAAAGAGAAAAGTCGAGACGGACGTGCTGCGAAGGTTTCACTTGAAATGGCCAAAGACTTTGCCACAATTGATGCAAACGGAGACGTCGACGATACACTTTTAAGTCTTGCTTCAAACGATACGATAATCTGTACAAACGATAGGATTTTAAGGGAGAAGATAAAAAGAAAGGGCGCATCTGTGATTTACTTGAGGCAGAAAAAATACTTAATGATTGATTAGGAGGAGTTACTATATTCAGACTTGAAGTAATGGAAGACCTTGTGAGAGTACCGCCAGATAAATTTGGCAAACCACTGAAAGAGACCATAAATGACATCCTTAGGGCCGGGTACGAATACAATGGAAGGCTCGAAGGCGGCTACGAAGGAAAGATTGATAAGGACCAGGGGGCCCTTCTGGTCATAACAGATATCAAATCTATAAGCGACGGGTCAGTGATTCCAGGAGATGGTTCAGCATTTCACAATGTGGTCTTTGAGGCCCTGGTATACAGGCCGGAACTTCACGAAATCATAGACGGAGAGGTAGTCGAAATAGTAGAATTTGGAGCATTTATAAGATTCGGACCTCTCGACGGGCTGATTCACGTATCCCAGATAACAGACGACTTTATCATCTATGATAAAAAGAGAGGCGCTTTGGTAGGAAAGGAGAGCAACAAAACACTGGAAGTGGGTGACAAGGTAAGGGCGAGGGTCGTGGCTGTGAGCTTAAATTCAGATAAGGCGAAAGAAAGCAAGATAAATCTCACAATGAGACAGCCGGGCCTTGGAAAGTTTGAGTGGCTAAAGGAAGCCAAGGAAAAAGGTAAAGAGAAACCCGAAAAGAAAGAAGTAAAAAAGAAGGAAAAGAAGGCCAAAGAGCCCGAGAAGAAAGATACTACAAAGCCCGAAAAAGAGTCTAAAAAAGAAAAGGGAGAGTCGAAAGAGGAGAGCAAATGAAAGAAAAAGCCTGTAAGGAATGCGGCAGGGTAACCCAGGGAGATGTGTGTATAACCTGCAGGACACCCACCTCTGCTGACTGGATAGGTTATGTAAATATAATCGACCCGGAAACGTCTGAAATCGCAAAAAAGCTCAATATAAATGCTAAGGGAAAATATGCCCTCAGAGTAAAATGAAAGACTTGACAGTTTCAAAAGAGATTCGCCCTCTTTTAAAAAAGCCATTTGGCAAAGTTTACAAAGGCAAAGACCTTAAACCCGCAGAGGAAATCAAAGCGGACCTGAAAGGTGAAAAGGTCATCGTAGTCGGCGACGTAACCCTTAAGAACATTCTTGCAGTCGGTATTAGGCCGAGTCTTGCAATCATAGACCTCAAGACCAAAAGAAACATTAAGGAAGATTCGGTATTTAAGGAGAAAGCGGTAAAGGCCAAAAATCCGCCAGGGATGATAACCAAGGAATTATGGGATGAAATCCATAATTCCATGGACAAAAAGGGCGCTCTCATCGTCGTTGATGGAGAAGAGGACATGGCTGTTCTGCCCTGCATCCTAGAGGCGGACTGGGACAGTGTTGTCCTTTATGGCCAGCCTGATGAGGGCATCGTAATGGTAAGAGTGACAGAAGAGAAGAAATTCGATACAGGTACAATTATAAAAATGATGATGGATCAAGAAAAGTGGAAATTCAGACAGGAGCAAAAGAAATGAAAGTCGAGATATTGAGCGAAAAGGAGAACCCACTGTTAAAACGGAAGGAGTTTGAAGTTAGAATTATCTATGACGCAGCAACTCCCAGCATCTCCGAGGTTAGAAAAAAGATATCTGCTTCGAAAAATATCGGCAAAGGCACGGTAATCATGGATTCTTTCAAGTCAAAATACGGCTCTAAGGAGACAGTCAGCACCGTAAAGGTCTACCAGACTAAAGAACGCGCCCTTGAAATCGAGCCAAGGTACAGACTGATAAAAAACGGGTTAATCGAAGTAGAGGAAAAGAAAGAACCAAAGCCTGAGGAAGTAAAAGAAAAACCAGAGGAAGAAAAGCCCGAGAAAGAACCCAAAAAGGCAAAAGAAGAACCAAAGCCCATTGAAAAGAAGGAAGAAAAGCCAGCAAAAAAAACAGAAGAAAAACCCAAAGAAGAGAAAAAAGAAGCAAAGAAATCAAAAAAGGGTGAGTAGATGTCAAAAAAATGGGAGTTATACGAAGTAAGCAGTGAGACCCTTTTAAGAAAGAACCGCTTTTGCCCTAGATGTGGTGAGGGCATTTTCATGGCAGAGCACAATAACCGATTTTCCTGTGGGAACTGCGGTTATACTGAATGGAAAGAGGGGAAAAGCAGGACAGAACCCAAGACCAAAGTAAAAGAAAAACCGGCAGAAGAACCGGAAGAAAAGCCCAAGGAAGAACCAGCAGAAAAGAAGGAAGAGAAGATAGAGGAAAAGCCAGAACAAGAACCCAAGAAAGAACCCAAAAAGGCAAAAGAAGAACCAAAGCCCATTGAAAAGAAGGAAGAGAAGACAGAGGAAAAGCCAGAACAAGAACCCAAGAAAGAACCTAAAGAAGCGAAGAAGGAAAAATGATATGCCTTGGCATAGAAGGGACTGCCGAGAAACTGGGAATTGGAATCGTTTCTGACGAGGGGAAGATTCTCGCAAACGTTACAAAACACCAGCGTCTTGTTACAGGCATACACCCGCGGGAAGCGGCCCAGCACCATGCCGATAATATGAGAGGTGTTTTGGAGGAGGCCCTCAAAGAGGCAGAACTTGATCTGAAAGATATCGATCTCGTTGCATTTTCACAGGGGCCCGGACTTGGCCCATGCCTGCGGGTTGCTGCGGTATCTGCCAGAACCATTTCTTTGACAAACGATATTCCAATAATAGGCGTCAATCACTGCATAGGGCACATAGAAATTGGGATGCTTTTAACAGACGCAAAAGACCCGTTGACCCTCTATGTATCCGGCGGCAACACCCAGGTAATTGCATTTGACTCCGGGAGATACAGGGTATTTGGGGAGACACTTGACATAGCGATAGGCAACTGCATCGATCAGTTTGCAAGGGCTACAGGGATTGGGAGTCCCGGCGGGCCAATTGTAGAGAAGCTCGCGAAGAATGGAAAATATATACCATTGCCTTACGTGGTAAAGGGGATGGACCTCTCGTTTTCAGGTATATACACTGCTTCAGTGAACGCTACCAAAAAACACAAAATTGAAGACGTCTGCAAAAGCCTGCAGGAGACCGCATTCGCTATGCTTACCGAAGTAACCGAGAGGGCGCTTGCCCACACGGAAAAAAAGGAGGTAATACTTGCCGGCGGCGTGGCGATGAACAAGAGGCTTCAAAAGATGCTGTCTGCAATGGCTAAAGAGCACGGCGCTTCATTTTTTGTTCCTCCCAGGGATGTGCTCGGGGACAACGGAGCCATGATTGCGTGGGCAGGGGTATTGAGATACAAATCTGGCGATAGGCAGGACATCGAAGATACGGCCGTCAAACAGAGATTTCGGACAGACGAGGTGGACGTAAAATGGAGATGATAGGGAAGGGTGCAGAGGCAAATATCTACCTCGATGGAAATGCAGTGATAAAGGAGCGAATCAGAAAGACATACAGGGTAAAAGAGCTTGACGAGTCGTTGAGGAGTGCCAGGACCAAAAAGGAGGCAAAACTCATATCCATGGCAAGAGGAGCAGGAGTGCCAACGCCGTTCATCATCAACGTTGACAACACAAAGACTTCTCTTACCATCGAGTACGTAAATGGCAAGCAGATAAAAAAGATTCTAAATGCAATATCAAAAGACGAACGAAAGAGAATCTGCAGGGAAATTGGAAGAAGCGCTGGAAAGCTTCATAAAAACCATGTCATTCACGGCGACCTGACAACCTCAAACATGATTATAAAAGACGATAAAATTTATTTTATTGACTTCGGGCTTGGAGAGGTAAATGAGGCAGTCGAGGCTAAAGGTGTCGACCTCCTTGTGTTCAAAAAGTCCCTTAGATCTACACACTTCAAATACGAAGAGGAGTGCCTTGATGCATTTTTAGAGGGATATATGGCAGAATACGGAGACTGTACAGAAATCCTAAAAAGACTTGATGCTATAGAGAAAAGAGGAAGATATTTCAGCGAGCGATGACATTTAGATACATCTGGCTTGTACTAAGCGTATAAATTGTTATATATGTTAAGGAAGTGTAAACCAGCATGAAAGACAGGGGCAAAACAAAAGAACAACTTTTCAAAGAGCTGAAAACCCTACAGGGCCGTCTGGCTAAACTGGAACGGGCGGAAACCGAGCGCAAGCTGGTGGAGGAGGA
>JAZGIK010000184.1:0-5625 GCA_036482035.1 Hydrothermarchaeaceae archaeon (SeqCode)
GTGGCAGGGTTGGAATTAACCAGTACAATCTCATAACCCAGCTGGCGCAGCGCCTTGCACGCCTGTGTGCCCGAGTAGTCGAATTCACACGCCTGACCAATGACAATTGGACCGGAGCCGATTATTAGAACCTTGTTGATATCCTCTCGTTTTGGCATTTTTATTTCACCTTTCTGTAAATTTTATCCTTTCCTGATTATTAGTAATGATTCACTTATTTAACTTTTATTTCATATTTGACTCAAATGTTAGCTTTGTGAATTATTTGTGAATTACATGAGCATATCTGAGGCGACCAGGAAAATCCTTGCGAGATACCCATACCTCGAAGAGTATATGAGACTCGGTATTGTCAACAACAGGGCCCTTGCAAGGGACATCAAAGAAGACCTAAAGCGGGAGCTCGGAAGAGAGGTCAATATTCAGAGCGTGGTCTCCGCTGTAAGAAGGCACCCTGTATCAAAGGGCAAAAGAGAGAAAGAGGAGATATATCGGTTACTCTCAAAAAGCGAGGTCAGTTTGAGATATGATGTAGGGGCCATTACCATTCTGCTCGATGCACCAAGCTCCAAAATAGATCCTCGTGAAGTAGATGAGGGCCTCATCATGATCCGGGGCATTGAAACCCTCACAATTGTGGTGGAGGAGCGGCTCATCGGCGCGTTCAAGGAAAAATTCAAGGACGCTGTAATAAACTCGAATAAAAACCTCGCATCGGTGATAGTGAAAAGCCCGAAAGAGATAGCAGATACACCGGGAGTAATCGCCCATCTCGCAAACATACTTGCAGTCGAGAAAATAAACGTTGTTGAAATGATGTCGAGCTATACCGAGACATGGTTCATCGTCGACGAGAAGGACGCACTAAAAACCGTGGAGGCGATGAGACAGGAGATAAAGAGGGCAAGAAAGTAATTCAAACGAACATATCCCCTACCTCATCCTTCTCCCTGGCAATGCACTTTTCAATGAAGTCCAAAATATCAAAATCCCTGTTTTCTCTCTGCTTTCCGGATTCGTCTTTTTCAAGATGTACGTAGTTTTTCCCTTTTTTGATTCTTATCCTTCTTTTCTTGGCATTCTTGCAGATAACCAGGAAGTGGGGAACGTCCATCTTCACCTTCTTTATCTCCCCCTCCACTTTACATGAGAAGGTAACGAAAATCTCTGTTATTAGCCCCATAGGAGTAAGAGTGGTATAGTCGAGTTCCGTGAAGGTCATAGAAATTGAATCCTCAATGACTATGTTAGACGAACTATCAATATCATCGATTTTCAGGTCCAAAGGTTGGGGTTCGTCCATGGCCTTTTCTGCCATGACTAAACTTAATATCGCAAGGTTTATATGAGTGCCGTCTGCAAGACTGTAATTCCTCCCCAATCAGGACCTGCAGGTATCCAACTACTTTTCACTCCTGCAGGTCCCCTCCACTATTAATGCATCAGCGCTCCTGCAGCGCTCATCGCATAGTCGAAAAATGGCATCGGGTATATGCCGATTACGAGCAGCATTATAACAGCGATGACCATCGGAACTAAAAATGTCAGAGGTTCTTTTACCTTCGACGTTTCTTCTGCAGGCATGAAGTACATGTTTTTGATCAACCGGCCGTAGTAGTATGCTGACAGCGCGCTGTTTACTGCAAGCGAGATAGCAAGCAAAGTCATAAAGCCTCCAGCCTTGACCGCCGCTATGAAGAGTAAAAACTTGCTGACAAAACCGCCGAATGGAACGATGCCTGTAAGTGATGCCAAGAAAACCAGCATGCAAAACGCGGTTATGGGTGCACGTTTCGAAAGCCCGGTATACTTATCGATAGTATCTCCTATGAGCATGTAAGAAACAGCCGCGACAGCGATAAATGCGCCCACCTTCATAAATGCGTGAACCGCTATGTGCAGCATGCTTGAGGCAAGTCCCAACTGGCCTACGTACCCAAGCTTTGAGGCCACTGCCAGCCCTACAAGGATGTACCCTGCCTGGCCAATGCTGGAGTATGCCAGCATGCGCTTGACATTTTTTTGCGCAAGAGCCACAAAGTTGCCGAACGTCATGGTTATAATGGATATTACACCTATGAGCACGCCAAACTCCAGCCTGAAAGCAACCATGAAAAACATGACAATCCTGAATATTGCCACAAATGCAACTTTCTTCGAACCTGCTGCGAGGAAGGCGCTTATCGTAGTAGGCGCTCCCTCGTATGTATCGGACACCCACATCTGGAACGGTACCGCAGCCATTTTGAATCCAAATCCTGCGAAGAGGAATGCCATTGCCAATAAAGCTACTGGCGTTAGTTCCGGGCTTAGGATTGCACTAAATGGTGCATATATACTCGTAGTGCCGGTTACACCGTACACAAGAGATATCCCAAAGAGTATCAATGCCGAGAAGAACGCACTCGGTATGAAATATTTCATGGCAGCTTCTATAGACTTCTCGTCTCTTTTAAACGCGACCAAGGCGTAGGTCGAAATGCTGGCGAGCTCCAGCCCCACATAGATTGTGATCAAATCCCCTGCGGATGCTACCAGCATCATTCCCAGTGTAGCAAAGAGCAAAAGAGAGTAGTACTCGCCCTGGTTTCGCTCGTCTTTTACAAAGTCCAAAGAGGCTATTACAACGAGTATGGCAACGGTTAGAAAAACGGCCTTGAAAATTATGGAGACTGGATCGAGTACAAAGAAGCTGCCAAAGAGGGTTGCATTGACGTTTAAAAGCTTCAAAAGGTAGAAAAACGAGACCAAAAGCGCATATAAGCTTACGTAACCCAACCATTTTTTATTTTTAAGGAAGAATGATAAAAGAGGTATTGCAAGCGCAAATATGCAGAGTATAATCTCCGGCAGGATTATTGCGTAGTTCATTACGACCACCCCAGATTAATAATCAGAAGGTAGATCAGAAGGGAGAGTATAGCAAGTATAACGGTAGAGCTCACGACCTGCATGGGCATCGGAATCTCAGGGAACTGTCCTTTCTTTTCGGATACGTCTTTGCCTCTTATTCTGTCATATGCAATGTCAATCGCTGCCAAGGGGTTTCTGCTAAACCACAGGGGCACTCCGGGTATCTTGAAGAAGAAATACTTCTCGGTGAGCGTTCCAAAGCTGGATATGGGATTCACGAAAATCCATATTATTAAATTGCCAGCCTTTCTATAGAAATGGTCCACGTCAAACGTTATTCTCCTGTGCGGTTCGAAATATTTCAACCCCAAAAAGAATACTATTGCAGTCATCATCATGAGCTGGGAAACACCGGTTACGTGTGCAACGGAGAAGGTGTGGTATTCGATATGATATTTTGCAAACTCGAATGGGAGGATATTGAAGAGCAGCTTCGGATAAAGGCCAAACAGCACGCAAAGGAATGCGGTAATTCCCATGGCGGCCTGCATGTGCAATGGCACCTCCTTTGCCTCTATCTCCTCCTTCGGCTTATTGAAAAATACAAAGTAGGTCAGCTTCAAAAACGATAGAAATGTACCAATCGAGCCTAGAATCAATGCCAGCTGCAACATGGGCATATGTTCTAGACCGGCGGCAGCTATTACCATGCCCTTGCTCACAAAGCCGTTGAATCCTGGAAGGCCCGAAATTGAAAACGCTGCTATCATGCACGCAATCATCGTCACAGGCATCTTCCTCCATATCCCCCCAAGTTCTGTAAGGTGCGTCCTGCCCGTGCCGAAGATAACTGCGCCCATGCACATGAATAGCAGTGCCTTGTACAGAATGTGGTTGAACACGTGCGCAATACCGCCGTTGATGGCCATTGCTGTACCGATGCCTACACCTGCGACCATGTATCCAACCTGGCTTACTATGTGATAGGAGAGAAGCTTCCTAGCATCGTTTTGAAGCAGGGCAAATACGACGCCGTATAGTACCATTACACCACCCATATAGGCGACTGCGTCATATCCCGGAAGCACCCTTGCCAGTACATAGACGCCTGTCTTGGTGGTATAAACCGAGAGGAACACTCCACCGGTAATCGTTGCCTTTGGATAGGAGTCAGGCAGCCACGTATGTATTAGGATGAACGCAGTGTTCAGGCCCACTCCTATAAAGAAAAGAGGCGCGGTAATGCTACTCTCAATCCTTGTTATCTCGATAGAGCCGGTGGTTATGTAGTGTATCACTATCCCGGCAAAAAGGCACAGGCCCGCGAAAATATGCATTAAAATATATCTGAATCCTGCGTCTATGGAACGCTTTTCCCTCCGGTACCATATAAGTGCAAGCGACGTAAAAGCCATTATCTCTGAGAAGACAAAAAGTGTGAAAAAGTCTCCAGCGAAAACGACGCCGAGAGAACTGCCGACGTAGGCATATGCTGCAAGAATCTGGCCATTTTCCTTGACATGAAGCGAATAAAGAATCGCCAGGAATCCTATGATTAAGAATATGTATCCAATAACAAGACTCAACCTGTCAACCTGAAGCAGGATGATGCTGAAGTCAAGGAATTTGTAGACGTAAGAGGTTTGATGCTCAAGCAGCGTAAGTTCTATGAAGGCTACTGTCGGTATTAGCAGCATATAGACTTTCTTTATCGGGCCTTTAAGAAACGGAATGAATGCCATGCCGACAAGGAATATCAGAAACGGGGGTGGACTAATCATCTATCAATCCCTCCCTCTGGTTGATTTTTGAAAGTGATTTCGTAACTATGAGAAAGGCCACCACCCCTGCTGCACCGTATACCGTTTCGAATCCCGGGAAGTTATACCAGTACTCCACGTGTTCCATGGATGAAATAAGGGCAACGATTAGCATCAGTAGAGTTATGGCTCCGGCGAATGCGATGACTTTACTTTCGTTTTTCATTTATAATCCACCACCCAAAACACTGCTTACGACTATTCGAACCAGTTCGAGGTAGATGGACGGGAACAAAAATAGCAATACCGTAACTATTGCAGTCAATACAAGGGGTACAAGTACGAACATCGGCGCTTCCTTCCTCTCCTGGCTCTCGCCCTCTGGAAGCTCTTTGAAAAATGCTACGTATATAACCGGGAAGAAGTATATCGCATTTAAAATTGCGCTTATCAGGATTATGATAAGCAGTCCTATCTGCTCCATCTCGATTGCGCCCAGTGCTAAATACCATTTGGTAAGAAAGCCGCTTGCAGGGGGAAGTCCGACCATGCTCAGTGCTCCTATCGAAAACGCAAGCATGGTCACGGGCATCTTCTTGCCGATTCCGTTCATCTCGCTTATCTTCTTCTTGCCGCTTGCGACGAATATGGAGCCTGCACAGAAGAAGAGGGTTATCTTTGCAAAGGCGTGGCTTACCATGTTAAATATCCCTCCAGTAATCCCGCTTGGTGTGAGCATTGCCGCACCGAGCACGATATAAGAGAGCTGGCTTACAGTGGAGTATGCAAGCCTCATCTTCAGATTGTCCATCGTTATCGCAAATATGGATGCCATCAATATCGTGAATGACGCGACGTAGGCCAGTATGACGCCCAAATTCAGAGAGTTTAGGAGGGTAGGCCCGAATACAAAGAGTACTATCCTCACAACACAGAATACGCCGGCCTTTACGACGGCGACTGCGTGCAAAAGTGCGCTCACCGGAGTGGGCGCTATCATTGCAGTTGGAAG
>JAZGIK010000185.1:0-5351 GCA_036482035.1 Hydrothermarchaeaceae archaeon (SeqCode)
GGGCTTGACGAGGACGAGTTTGCAGACTGCCTCGATACTGGAAAATACGCAGAGGAGGTTCAAAAAGACTTAACAGACGGAACGAGGGCAGGTGTCACAGGCACGCCGGCATTTTTCATAGACGGCATTTTCGTAGGAGGAGCACAGCCCTTTTCGGCCTTCAAACAGATAATAGATAGCGAGCTGGCCAACAACGGATCAGCTTCCACAATTTCTGGAACCTGCAAGGGCAAATGATCGTGCAAGGGGAAAAAGCTGACGTATCTCAACTCGCGCTGTTTATGGTAGCTATTTCAAGATTTCTTTTGATATAGTAGAGAATGTCTTGAAGGTTGTTAAGGGTATTTGACAGCGCCTCCTTTTCAGAAGCGACAACCATGCCCTTTAGTTTTGCAACCCTTGACGCCGATTCACCTTCACCGGGTTCGGCTCCCTGATTCCCTCCAAGATTTCTTGAAAGGGACTTGACTTCCCTTAAAGTATTTTCAATTTCTTCCATCCCTTCCAGAGCCAGCTCTCTATTTTTCTTGTTCCAGGCCTCCATAGCCTTTCTATGGCACGAAAGGGCGCTGTTAAAAAAACTGGCCAGTTTTTGGTTGTGCTCCGTTGTAAAGAAATCAATATTTTCAACCTTCTTTGCCATCTCGAAGATGTTTTTTATCAGAAGCGCGTAATATACGGAATCTTTTGATCTGAGCTCCATCTCGGATGCTATTCTTACACTTTCTGCTGCCATTATGAGATTTCTGAGGAGGGAGTAGTACAGCTTGTCCGTCTCTTTCATCTTCTTTATAGTCTCAACATCGGCGCCGCTGTCTTTTTCAAATGCGATTTCGAAGGACTTGAGGTAGTTGGTTATGATGAGTGTGAATCTGGAAAAGAGCTTTTTGAACGGCATGACACCGCCGAGGTACTCTATCTTGACCTTGCTGCTTCTGGCTTCGGTAATCTCAAACCCTGAGAGATTCGGCACCGTGTTGTATATCGTGCTCATGATTTTTGGGTCTATGGTATCTCTTGAGGAGATCTTTATGACATCGGTGCCGTTTACGTAGTTGTCGATAATGCAGTGGTCGATGGATTTTTCATCGGGCGATATCTCAACCTCTCTTCTTTGTGAAACCCCGACCTTTGGCTTTATCACAAGTTCCCCGGTTGACAGCTCCGCCACGTCTACAGAGCCCCCGCGGACTACTCCCGCCTTGTCAACCCATGCCTTTGGCAGCGATACAACAAGGCTGGAGTCCCCCATCTTTATGACTTTCCGCTCCATGATGTATTTTTGTATATACTAGTATATAAAATATTTCCCATATACATATAGACTATGATATGCTAAAATAAATAAATATATGTGGCCTGAATATGCTTTGGAGGCGTGGGAAACAGTAGAAGTTAGCGGTGATGAGGCGCCTTGGAAGACTCCGCCGCCTTTTTCGCCAGTCCGAAGGCTGGGGCCAAATATAGACTTGATGACGTAGTTAGGCCCAGCTTACGCCTACTTTATCGCCCCCCCGGAAGCAAGCGTCGAGTACAGCGGGGATTCAATCTCTATACCGTTTTCTGAAATGGAGTAGACCCTGAGCTCCTTGGAGTGGCTTATCCACCTCATTTTTACAATCTGGATTATGTAAAGGAACTTGCTGAAGTCCCCGGGCTGGAAACGATTGAGGAGTATAAAGCCGTCTGACACATATTCTGCTATGCCGTATTTCGTGCTGTAGCCCTCAAGCGCCAACTCTGCAGTCCAGAGGGCAGTAGCACCTATCTCTCTTATGATTCTGCGGATATCGAGAAGGCGGGCTCTCCTCTCGAGCTCGCTTGTACAGAGGTCGTTGAACTCCGTTATTGAATCTATTATGACAATGTCTGTATCAGAGGACTTTAATATCCTGGGCAGTTTTTCCAGGTAATCGGATATCAGGCCGCCTCCATCGAGCATGTCGGAGGCGAGGCTGTACTCTCCGCGTGCGAGGTTGATGTTTATGATAGAAAGCTGTCCTTTCACTATAAACGTCTCAAGATCCCAGCCGAATTTTAACGAGTTTTTCACTAATGAGTCTTCATCATCGCTGGCACTTATGAAGAGGCACTTTTTGCCCTCCATAAGATTGCCAAATGCAAACTGGAGAGCCATTATAGTCTTTCCGGCTCCTGCGGGACCTGCTGCTACCAATACTTGCCTGGGCAGGATCCCCCCACCCAGCATGTCATCAAGCTCTGAATTACCAGTCGCTATTCTGCCACCCGTCATACCATTCACGCTTTCACACTCCTTTCAGCAGGTATTGATAAATCGGCTTCGCTACCCATTATAGTTTCCGGTTTAAAACCGGTCATTTCGTAGGCATCTTCCAAGAGCCGAGCACTCCTAACCTGCGTTTTTGATACGAGAATACTCAATATGTTCCTGTTCGAATCGCGAACAGTGAAGAAATAATACCCATCGCCACTTATACTGACGAAGTCTTTTGTAATATACCATATCCTGGTGTACGGCCTGAACCCGCCGTGGCTCCTCTCGAACACGCCTCCGAACTTTTTGGCCCAGTTGTAGACCGTGACATACGAGACGTCAACGCCTTTTTTGCGAAGGGTATCTGTGACTCCCCTGTACGTCATGTCATTGCGAAAGTGAAGCATCAGTGCATAGGTTATCACTGCCCTTGGATATCTCATGCCAGAGAGTTGCGTGTCTGTATTCACTGTAAAATTCCTTCCACAGCGCAAGCACTTGTATTTCTGCACCCTCCTTCTGTCATACCCGTTTTTCTTTGCGACGTTTGAGTAACAATCAGGACAGGCGACCATAATATTACTCGTTTTACTTGGTATATAAGCCTTTTTGTTAAATTGTGATATGCCATCATGGAGCCTTTTGTCAAATTGTGATATGCCATTCTCCAGCTTTTGACAGAAATACAGCGAAATTCCAAAAACGGCATATCGTTATTTAACAGAACCTATATTCAAAAATGTCTACAAGAATTACCATTTATGAAATATCAGTCCCTGAATTTATACAATCATCTAGGCGTACTAAATGCCCTGGGAGGGTGTTAACTTATGAAGTGCTAAAACGGCCGAAAATTCCACATTTTTTGCGAACTAACCACTCATAACTTAACAAATCTATATCTGTATATATAGTATTTCCTGAATCCATATAGAGTATCACTTAGCATATACTAGTTCATGGAGGCAATATACAGTCAAATCACCGAGGTCCCTGGTTCCGGGAAAAAACTGGGTAGTTTCATAATAGACGGAGAGGTTGAGAAGTGCGACCACTTGGCAAACGCTGTGCTACATTGCTGTATACTCGTTTCAGTGGGGCTTATTCGCACTTCTTTCCAGGACCGTGACCGTGGTGACGGGGAAACTGTTTTCCAATACGTCAGGAAATGACGCGGGGCAATGTTTACATGGGTGCGGTCTTGAGAAATCCAGTCCCTGATATGGTCCGGGTGTTCGTGGAGACGGAATATGAAGCTGGAGACGGTGCGTAGGTTCGAACCAGTATGGTTGCTGCAGTTTGTACTACTCCTAGTTTTACTTTCCTTTTTCTTCATCCCGCAACCAGCGCTGGAGCCCCAGACAATAACAATTCTCAATCCTCACTCTCTCCCGCGGGTGGGCGCTGACTGGACTATATACTTCAATACTACCGGTGCCGGAGAGCTTCAAGTCAATGACCATTCCTTCCCTGAGGAGGTAGACTTTGTAAACCTCTACAGGAAGAGCGAACAGGATTGGTATGGGGTCCCGGTCATAATCGATGGCGATCTAATCACTGCGAATTGGAGCTATTCCCTCGGAAAGGCCGTATTCCGCGTGAAGACTCCAGAAGAACATACGCTCGAGTTTCGATACGGAACCCAGATAGCTTATGCTTATAACAGAGCAGAATTGTACGTCTCCATAGGCACGCCTAAAAGTGCGGCCCGCGGCCAGAGAGTGCCAGTTTACGGCAATGCCGTAAACCACAATCTCTCGGACGTAACTCTGATATACACAATACCGGAGGAGTTCACGGTCACAGACGGCGAGACCATAAAGACGTGCGGCGATGCCTATGTATGCGAAAGCAACCTTACCCTTGACACCACGGGCGTACCGACCGGCACCTACGTAATACGCTTGGATGCCTGCACATACGGAGTCTGCGGAACATCCACGACCGAGGTCAGGGTCGACCGCTTAATAGTCGAGCCGGAAGAGCCTCAATTCGATACCATAGGGGTCGGGGAGCCCGTAAAATGGACACAGAGAATCGTCCTGAAAAATCCCTTCGACGAGCACGTTTACAACTATGCAATTCCTCTCCCGCCGGACGCGTTCGATTCAGAGCCGACAGTCATCGCCGAGGTAAGGCCTCTACAAACCCTGACAGTCGATGTTACCTTTTACACACTGCCGGTTGAGGTAGCCGTCAAAGACGAAGACCTCCACCTGGCACGGATGATACCGGAGGATGCATATCAGATAAAGGTCTACGACACGGAAGAACTTATTTTCAGCCCGCAAGACTACGAAATGCTCACGTCCTTGAATATGTATTTCCCCGCAGAAAAGGTCCAGGTCCGCCACAACGCCTCCCTCCACTACCAGGACATCCCGATAGCGGTTCCAGCTTCGACCGATAGGGTTTCTCTTTTTGAAGATGTCAACGGGACTCTGCAGACGGTAGCCTCCACCGTCCGCGACAATGTGGTGGCCTGGACCGTCCCCCAACTCTCTACCCGAATCTACTGGGTAGCACCCGAGACCTACCAGGGCAAAATGGCAAGAGGTAATAGGACCTTTTGGACACTCGAAATCGAGGACATCAAGACTGAGTATGAGACCGACACGGACACCCCGACAACCGGACTGATAAATAAAACCAAGCACTTGGCCAACAAAATCGAGCAGGAGATAACCGCACTCTTGCCGCAAAAATACAAAGACATCGAAACTCATGGTCCGATTTCTTATGATCCAGTAACCGATACGATAAAAATTGTTGGTGATGGACACAGTTGTACAGCCTCCAATCCATGCACGCTGACCGATATTTTCGAGGCAGATAATGCAAGCGGTTGGAATCGGGTTGCGAAATATTACACCTACTACGTGTTCGATGCAAGCGTCGTTATAGGCGACGGCGAGAGTGAAACGTCGGTGGTTGCTTTAAGTGAATACATCGATATCCGAAAACCATGGACAATGAAAAACAGGGCGAACTTCAGGATGGGGGAAATAACAGATGGAGTTCCCGGAAGGGGCGGTTGGATACTCTCCAAGGTTGACAAAAAATACGAAGCCAAGGAAAAATCCGCATTTTATGTCGAGAGCGGGGCCACACTGAC
>JAZGIK010000186.1:0-7108 GCA_036482035.1 Hydrothermarchaeaceae archaeon (SeqCode)
AAGGACGAGGTCCCCTTCCTAAGAAAAAAGATCGGTGAATTACAAGAGGTGCAAGGGGAGGCAAAGGCGAAATTTGAAGCCGATATTGAAAAGATCGAGAAAGATGCAGCATCTACGCTCGCAGAGGAAAAGAGCAAGTACGAGGAAGAAATCCAAAAGCTCGAAAAGCGGGTTGAAGATAATATGGCATCTTCAAATGCAGAAATGGCAAAACTGAAAGAGGGGGCCGAAACAGAGAAGGATGATATAATTAGAAGGCATGAAGAAGAGCTTGCCACTAAAGAAAAGGAAATAAAGGTCATGCAGGAATCGAACAGGCAGGAGAAGGAAACCCTAAAGAAGGAGCTGCTTGCTGAACGACAAGAGCTGATAAAAAGTTACGAAGATAAGATCTCGGAGGTCAAGACAAAAACAAAAGACACGATTCAGAAATTGGTTGATGAAAAGGATGTCTTGGTTGGCCGCCTGAAAGATGAAAACGAAAAGCTTGATGGGGAAGTAGATAGACTAAAAGAGCGGATAAGACTGCTAGAGGTTGACAGGCTGTAGGTGAAATCATGGCAGAGGTTATAAACATTCTGGGCACTTCGTTAGACGAGGTGCAACTTTCAATCATCGCTGTACTGTTTGTCGCTTTCCTTTTGACTCTTATCAGGTGGAGAGTCTCAGCAGCGAGGACAAAAAGCCTGCAGAAGATTGTCGATGAGATGGATACTGAAAAGGCCGAGATGTACTCCAAACTCAAGAATTTTGAAGGAGAGAACAAATCGTTAAAAGAAAAATCCGAAAGCATACAAAAAGAATACTCAGAAAAGATGCAGGTAGTGGAAGAAAAAGAAAGGTCCCTGGACGAAAATTCAAAAAAGGTAGATGCCAAACTTCTGGAAATCGGTTCGATGGAAGAAACTATAGAAATGCACAGAATAAAGATTGGGCGCCTGGAAGCCGAGAAAAGCGACCTTGAAGGGAAACTCGATAGTGCCACCAAAGACGTGGACAGAAGGTTGTCTTCTGAAAAAGAAAAACTAAAAAGCCGTGCCCAGGAACTCACAGAGATGACCAAAGAAACAGTGGCCGCCCTGAAGAAAGAAAACGAACAACTTAAGAAAAAATATGAAACGCTCAAGGAAAGGTTAAGCCTCTGGGAATCCGTGAAGGATATATAGACCTAGCTGAGTATATACAGCGCTCCTTTTGCATTTCGTTCGGCATGGTCTCCAGAATATATTTTATATGTTCCCTTCAGTCTCTCTCCGTCTGCCTCTACGTCCTTTTCTTCTTTTTCAAGTCTGAATGTCGGGAGGACCTCGGTATCTCCCATTACCACAATGCTACCGCCAGTCATCTCCCCTCCGGCCCTGTCCGGAGTTGACCCCTCGATAATAATCAGGCCTTTTTTCATGTGCACTCCAGCAAAGGTTCCGCAGTTTCCCTTTACTGTTATTTTCCCGCCGACCATGAACACTCCAATCTCTGAGCCGGCATTTCCCTCGACTAGAATGCTGCCATCCTTCATCCCGCGCCAGTCCCCTCTGTAAGAAGCACCCAGATAATCGCCTGCATTTCCTTTGATTATAA
Source organism: Hydrothermarchaeaceae archaeon (SeqCode) (assembly GCA_036482035.1). Taxonomy (GTDB): domain Archaea; phylum Hydrothermarchaeota; class Hydrothermarchaeia; order Hydrothermarchaeales; family Hydrothermarchaeaceae; genus JAHJSX01. Next base: position 1,579 of record JAZGIK010000186.1, read on the forward strand.
GCTCCCCGCCACCCATCTTCTGGCCCGCGAACGAGTCGGCATCTCCTTTGACTACCACCTTTCCGCCGCGCATATATGCGCCAACATACATTCCAGCGCTCCCCTTTATGACAATTTCACCGGCCTTCGTCCCCTTTCCTATCATCTTTATTTTTGATGCGTCGCCGTCTATGACAATCCGAATATCGTTTGGATCGCTGACTTTCTGACCGGATACTTCAAAAAAGTCGCCGAGCTTCGACCGTTGGTTGCCGCAGAAAATCTCGAGTGACTTGATTTCATCTATGGTTTTACCTGCAAACAGGTCAGGTTTTATTGTGTCTGCTATGAGCCCTACTTCAGGCAGTTCTGTGGGTTTTAAAATGATTTCCTTCATGCGCCCACCCTGGTCGCATCGATTTTCAGTTCTTCGGACCTTTTCACGTATTTGTCCTGGACAGGGTAGTTCGCAAGATTGACAGAGTAGTACCTCTTGAAGTTGTATTCTATGTCTCTCATTACCTCCTCCTCCAGCCTGCCGTCTACCTGTGTATTTGCCCAGTATGTCCTGCCGTATACGACTTTTACTATTTCCCCGTCTTTTACCAGAATTTCGCCGTCTTTTATAGTGTATGCAGTGGCGGAAAATCCTTTCTCTATCTCCTTGAAATCTCTGCCGGGGTCTATATTCTTGGGGTCTATGTCATAAACCGCAACATCTCCGTGTGCGCCTATGCCCAGGTGCCCTTTCTTTTCTGTAAGTCCCAGAGATTTCGCCTGTCCCGCACGGGTGACCACTGCAATCTCACTGAAGTCATAATCCCTGTCAATCGAGGATATGCTGCTCCTTTTGCCTGCTGCCTTGTTTATCTTCTCTAAAGTTTCGTCTCTGTAGGGTTTGCTCATGAGCCACGCTATGATTCTTGGATACCGGGTGAAGGGGCCGCCGTTAGGGTGGTCTGTTGTCATCAGTACCTTCCATGGGTCTTTTACCAGAAGCCCCAGTTCAAGGCCGATTGCCCACTGGACTGCAGCGGTAGGCATCTTCGGTGAATAAACAAAAGGTGTTACGCCAGGTGCGGATTCCAGTTCCACGTCCCGGTTCATCCACTTAAAATGAGTAAGGCTCTGCAGGTAGTATTCCATAGGCCCGTCTGCCGTCATGGTTGTCGTGTTGTCAAGGGTCACGTTGCCAGTGTCTATTATCGCGTTATCGCTTTTGTTTGCCGCCTTTGCTATGTCCTCTGCTCTTGATTCGAAGTTTTTCCACGTGTCTCCGCCGTATGCATGGAACTGGGCGTGGGTGACCTGCAGGATCTGGCGGTCTTTGTTATTCTTGGTACCATTTGGCACCTTGAACGTATCAACAGTGGTCTCATAGTTTCCAAGCCTCCCAAGGTTGTTTGCATGGAGATGGACCGAATGGGGGAGGCCCAGCATCTCGTTTACCTCAACCAGACCCTTTATTATCTCTCTTGGAGTGACATCAAAGTAGGGTACGGGGTCATCGAGCGACCTGCAGTTCTTGCCCCAGCCCCAGGCCTCCGTGCCTCCGGGGTTCGTAAGCTTTATTACAAGTCCCTTGGTTACTTTTAGAAGCCATGCAGCATATGCTGCGCACTTTTCTATGTCTCCCTCCTTAAGATATCTCATTAGGAACCAGTTCCCGTCCATGAGCGTATAGGCTCCTTTATCGATCATTGGTGTGTCATTCAGCTCCTCGTGGGTGTGGCGGGCCGTAAGCGGCACCATTGCTGCGGTCATTCCTGTCGTATAGCCAAGCTTCGAATATAGATATCCTGTCATGAAAGTTGACGGCGTGGAAAACCCTGACCCTGACCTTGTAAGTTTGGTCTTTGGCATTACAGCCTTTACGTGGTCTTCCGGCCTGAGCATTCTGGCACAATTTACCTTTCCGCCTGCTATATGGCTGTGAATCTCCACCCCGCCTGGCATTACTATCTTGTTCGAGCAATCAATTTTCTTTGCCAGTCTGCCTGCATTTTCCACGATGGCACCGTCTTTTATGTGAATATCCATCGTCTCCCCATTTATGCCATTTAGGGGGTCGTACACAGTGCCGTTTTTAATTATCAGTCCAGCCATCATTCGCTCCTCTCGATTTCTTTGAGTATTCTCTCAAGGATCTCCTCGTCCGATAATACTCCATCAGGTGGATTGACTACCTTTCTCATATTAAGCGGAATGGTGTCCATTCTGTATGCAATTCCCTCCGTTTCAATGCCGACAAAAGTACTCGGTATGAAAACGTCTGCGAATTCAGTGGTCAGAGTAAAATGAGGGCCTATATAGACAAGCGGCATCTTTGCCAGGTGCTCAACAGATTTTCTGGGAAAATGTGCAACCGGGTCTGACGCGACTATAAGCGCCGCATCCGCTTCGCCCCTCTGGAGTATGTCATTCGCCGTAGTTTCTCCCGGGTTATATCTTGGATAACCCGTAGAGAAATCGACTGCATAGGGATAGCCGGTCTGCCACGTAAGCACCTCGCTAAACCCCGTGACATTGTAGTGGCCTCTCATCGGCATGATGGAAAACTTTGTGTGCCTGTTTAGGTCTTTTGTCAAAGAAATTGCATTGTCTACGTTCCTGTGCTTCCCGGAAGTCATGGTAAGCCCCATTCCAAAGAATATTACCCCGAACTGGCAGTTTTCCATTTTTTCTGCAAGTTCGTAGATGTCCTCCTTCTTTACTCCACCTACCTCTTCTATGTCAATTTCATTTCCATTTACAACGGCTCTAAGCGCGCCCAATAATTCATAGTCCTTTCCGTATTCCACCTGGATGAATTTGTTTGCAATCTTTGAGGTGTCGGTCTTTCTGACATCGACCACGACAAGCTCCCTGTCCTGATGCCCTCTCTCTCTGAAATACCCTCTCGGGTATATGGTATATCGGGACAGGTGTCTTGGATGGGCATGCATGGGGTTGCACCCCCAGTATATGACCAGGTCTGCCCTGTTCTTTACCTCGCTGAGAGTCAATGAAGGTAGGCCAACATCGTGTACAGCTAGTACAGAGGGTCCATGGCATACCGAACTGGTGCTGTCTATCACCCCTCCGACCTTCTCTGCGATGGCGATTCCGAATGAGTGTGCGTCACAGCTGGTGCTGCTCCATCCATAAAGGAGAGGTTTTTTTGATTTTGTAAGAATTTCTGCAGTCTTTTTTACCGCGGTTTCTATACTCGATTCAACGAACTCGCCGTTTTTCCTTATGAGAGGTTTAACCGGCCTGTCGCCTTCCAGAACACTGAGAAATTTGGCAGTTCCGATCTTGCATGCATGCCTGACGTTTTTTATCCTGTTGTCCTCTACATCGGCCTCTATGTCATCGCACAGAGTTCCGCAGAAGGGGCAGACTATGTCAGTCAGCATAGTACACCTCTCTTATCAGCTCCCTCGCACCCAGGACCCTGGCATCTTTTGCAGGCTCTATTTTTACCTTGAATCCCTTGAATGGCGGCATTCCCGTAGAATCTGACCCTGGTCCCGTTATCGCGTTTGCCCACGGACCGAGAGGTATAAAAGCAATGCCCACGTGCGGTGCCTGTGTAGATTTTACGGCCTTTAAAGCCACGTCCCCGGTCTCTGTAGAAACCTTGACCGTGTCTCCCTCGGTAATGCTCAAACGCTCCATGTCTTCAGGGTCAAGTTCACATATTGCGACAGCGTCTGTGTACGCATCATAAAGCTTCCCCCTTTCCAGTGCCTCCCCCTGGCTTATCGTCCTGCCGGTTATAAGAATAACTTCAATCACTTGCGTCTCCCTTTTTTACCAGCTCATTTTTGGCTTTGTCCAGTTTGTCTGTCTCCACAAAAAGTCTGACCTTCAACGTATTAAAGGAATCTATTGTATCATCGATCTTTTCCTTGATCTTTCTAGCAACCTCCGGCGGTGTCCTGGACCTGAATTCCTCTTTTGTTTCCACTGCCTCCTTCTTGGCCTTCTCGGTGGAATATGCATACATATTTCCAAGCTTTTCGTATTCGTACACTTTATCGCTGTTTTTTAGCATATGCACATGGCGGGATGCCTCCTTGGCGCTGATGCCCATCCCGTCTGCAATCTGTATCATTATTAATGGGCCCTTTGACCTGATGAGCTCGTATATCTCATTGTTTTTTCCGTAAAGGGTGTCTTTGACCTTCTGGAATTTTTCGATCTCGACGGGCATGGGAGCGTTTACTTCTATGGCGTCGTATGCGCAGGCCTCCATGCAGTTTCCGCAGCCCGTGCAGAACTCTTTGTTGTATACGTTTATTGAGCCTTTATCGACACCCATTACGTCCTCGGGGTCCAACGCATTGACAGGGCAGACTACAATACAGTTTCCGCAGCCCGTGCACGTGTCCTCTTTGACTTCCAGCGTAAAACCCGTTACGGCCATGTTACTCCTCCACCTCTTCTTTTGAGACCATGTCCGAAAATGCCCTTTCCCATGCTTTCGTCCAAGACCTGCCTTCTTTGCTCTTTATATAATTCGCCTTTTTCCTTTTGATTGTGATTGCGTCTACCGGGCACACGAACTCACAGGCGTCGCAGAAAGCGCAGATTCCCGTATCAATTTCTATCTTGTTCGGCTTTTCTCCTGGCTTTTCTGGCCTTGGGAGGGCGATAGAACCGGACGGGCAGATATCAAAACATACCCCACAGCCCTGGCATTTGTCCTGGTCAACCTCTATCGTTCCTTCGAATATCTTTTCGAACTTTATCGCGTCCAGCGGGCAGGCCTTCTCGCAATTTGAGCAGTAGATGCATAGATTTGCGTCACGCTCTATCGTGTTCTCTTTCTCAATTAGCTTTGCCTTTATCGCGTCCCGCGGGCAGGCGTCCTCGCAGTCTTTGCATAGCTCTCCGTCTTTGGGCTTGCACTTTTTCTGATCGAATGTGTACTCTTTTTTATATCGGTGGTAGTCTGGCAGCTCCTTTATCGACTTGCCGTCTATGTAGACGTCTATTGCATTAAAAAGGCAGACCTCGGCGCAGATGCCGCAGAGCGTGCACCCCTCTGGAGATATTACTATGTGCGGGGCCTTTGCAAAACCCTTCAGAATAACGCCAGACGGCCCGGGTATTATGGCATCTACAGGACATGCTTTGAAGCACATCCCGCAGCCTATGCAGTCGTCTGGCCTGTAAACGAGCTTCCGCTTCTCTTTACCTGTTTCCCTCTCAAAGGAAACCTCATCCTCCCCGACCCTCATTGAAAAGCTGACGTCATCTACTTCCATAGGAGGGCTCGGAGTAGATTTAACATGATTATTCATTTTAATTATGTTAAATCATATCTATATAATAATTTATTGGAAGAATAAGGGCTCTGGTGGTGGGCCGTACATAAGAAACTTATAAATGTAATTAAGTACAATACAACACGTTGGAGGTTTCTTCTAGTGGATAATTACGTGTGCGGAGTGTAATTCGGATGAAACAGAAGGGGAAAGCAAAGCTCAATTCATTGGACGATGCTGCCGAGCGCAAGAGGGCGGAGGAGGCGCTGCGACACTTGATGGACAGTATTCCTGAT
>JAZGIK010000187.1:0-2603 GCA_036482035.1 Hydrothermarchaeaceae archaeon (SeqCode)
TCCTCCAATCGGCGTTGTCGGGTCTCCAAAAAAGAAGTCCGGTCTTGCCATCACTTGATTCGTAACTACAACAGCGAGGTTGTAGATGTCAGATAGCTTCTGGAGGTCGTGCATGTGTCTGTTGAGCTTCTGCTGTCTGCCCGCAAGCATTCCTCTGCCTGCGTAATCCGCTCTGAAATGAGATGTCAGAGAATCCACGACGATGACGCCAACGTTTTTCTCTTTTATGAGACTTTCCGCCTGATCTATTATTAGCATCTGATGGTCGCTGTTGTACGCCCTTGCAACTATTATATTCTCAAGCACCGATTCAGGGTCCAGACCTGCGCCTTCTGTCATTTGAATTATCCTCTCTGGCCGGAAGGTATTCTCGGTGTCCACATATACCGCTGCTTTTCCCAATCCGCTGTCCTCGTCGGGTATCTGAATATTTACAGCGAGCTGGTGGCATATCTGGGTCTTTCCAGAGCCAAATTCACCGAAAAACTCGGTTATTGCCTGAGTTTCAACGCCCCCACCTAAAAGCCCATCGAGTACGCTGCTGCTGCTGGGTATCTTTTTCATGGTCTTTCTTTTTTCTAAGACCTCTGTGCCTGTCATGAACCTCATTTCCATTGAGTCTCTTGCAGAGTTGATTACCTTGGCTGCACCCGCCTCGCCTATCCCGCCGATTTCCTTTATCTCTATGGGATTTGCAACCGCTATTGACTCAATAGTGGTGAATCCTGCTTCTTTCAATTTCTCTGCAGTTGTCGCTCCTATGCCTGGTAGTTCTTCCAATTCCATTCTTTACACCTCTTGCTTCTGTTCTAAGGCATTTGCCTCTTCGATTAGATTTTTGGCCTCCTCCTTTGGATCAGGAGTTAAATCGATGTCTTGTACGACCAGTTCGTTTTGACCTGAAAAATTGCTATATCTGACTCTAACCCGCGCTACCACTTCCCCTCCCAATATTTCAGTTATCCTACGTGAAATTTCTTCTGAAATCCCTCCCTCAAGGACTTTTTGTATAGGTATGTTCATCAAAGTCTCCGCCATTTTATCATAGAATGCTGCCCTCATGTTTGCTGTGCCGTCATCTATCACAGCGTTTATGACTATGCCCTTTCTGTTCTCCCTGTCGAATATTCTTATGTTATCGTAAATATCAACTAATGCGCCACGTATCTCAGCAGTTTCTCCGTCCTGCAGGTCTTTAATATACTTTCTGGTGATTTCCGGAGCCGTTGCTGGTGCTTCCTTTACCTCCTCCTCCGGGTTTAAAAGTATCTCTCCGTATTTTCCTACGTTCACCTCTGACTCATCAAACCTGCCACCATCCGCCCACCTGACCTTTACATAGCCCTTTTTGACCTTGATTGTGTCTCCCTCTTTTATCATGGACTTTTCTACGAGTTCCACGTCTTCGTCCCAGAGGACAAGTCTTGCTCCGCCCGTTTCGTCGGCAATTGCGAGATTTACGACTTTGCCTTTTGTTTTGCCGTCCCTCTCAAATTCTCTCGGCTCATAGATCCTGATGACCCTGCAGACGATGTCAACGCTTGACTGTCCTTCCTTCAATTCGGATATCTTTTTGTTTGCACTCTCTACCGTGGGAAAGTCGTCTTCGTTTACGTCTTTTGGTTGCGGAATTACTCTTGCCCGCATTCCTATATGGATTTCAGGCTCTCCGTTGAGGTTCTCTTTGGAATAACCTCCTCGAATCCTTAGAAGTTTTCCTTCCTCTATTTTCCCGTCCTCAACCAGCTTTACATCCTTGTCCCAGAAGACTGTCCTGATAGATCCGGTATCATCTAATAACATTATGCTGCAGACTCTGCCCTTCGAGCCGTCTTTTCTGTTGAATTCCCTTGGTGGAAAAACCATAGAAACCCTGCCAACAACATCCACGTTGTTCATGCCAGGGATTATGTTTTCGATTTTCAGAGCCGGGGTCGTGGATACGCCTTTAACTAGGTTTATCCCGATTTCGTTGGCAACTATATGTGCCGCCCCCTCGGGCGTGACCAGTCCTCCAAGTTCCTCCTGCTTTTCTTGAATCCGCTTTTCCAGCTCCCCTTTTTCCAGGCCGCTTTCGTTAGCAATCGTGCGAATTATTTCCTCTAGTTCCATTATTATTACCTGGAAACAATTCTTCTTTATTAGAGTATATAAAAACTTAGCAAGTCCCCGGGAAAAGTGATTTTAAACGCCGAAAAATGGGGGGAGGGGGAACTCGAGGAGATGCAATAAAAGTAGTAATGCACCCCACGAGTTCATACTAGCATGCCTTGATTACGTCGTCAAAAAATATTGAAAAATTATGCTCAACCATTTATTTAATGGCCTCAACGGTCCTTTTTAAAAGCAGTTGCGCGACCTCCTGAGAGGGCCAGCTGCCGAGACCGCAGTCAGGTCCGGTGAATGTCATCCTGTCTCCAAAGAGCTCTTTTGCCTTTTTGTATGTCTTTTTTATGGTATCGACGCTGTCGACCAGCTGTTCGTATTCTGGCTGTATGCCTTTGTCGAGGTACGCCGCGAGTATGTGGTCCACATCAGTGCGCGTGACTCCTGCCCTCAAAAACTTGTCGTGGGTCTCGAGTTCCTTTTTTGTGATGTAGTCC
>JAZGIK010000188.1:0-3505 GCA_036482035.1 Hydrothermarchaeaceae archaeon (SeqCode)
ACGGGTACCTGACCCCTTCCTACGGGTGATTGACCCCCTTCCTACGGGTACCTGAACCCTTCCTACGGGTGGTTGACAGGTTTGGGATTTACTGCCGGAGCCCCACATTTTTCGCATGTGTCCTTGAGCGTATAAATTCCGCACTTTTTGCAATATCGCATTTTCATTTCTGTTCCCTTTTGAAGGTTCCCTCACCGCCAAGCTCTTTTATGCGTTCGAGGGCCCTATCGGTGCACAGTTTCAATGCCTCTTCTGCCTCCTTGTACTCGGGCGCTGTTACATTTATGCTGAATCTCGGTGATTTGATATATCTCGTGTCCACCTTTATGCCTTCGCCGTATTTGGCATCTCTTGCATAAATCAATGACTCTTTTATAACGTCAACTCCGTTGGGAAGCACACACCTCAAGTCCAGGTATCCCGTTATATCCACAGTAGGCAGTACGATATTCTCTTTTGCGACCTTTATAAGCGGTTCCTCCCACTCCTTCGGGATGTTCAAATCCTTGAAGACCTCCTTACCCGAAATTGTCATCTCCTCAAGCGCTGTATATATCTCTCCGTATTTTTCTTCGAGTGCGAACCCTGGCTCTTTGTATGCCTGCTCTAGCGTCTTTTTTATCTCTTTTGCTGCAATTTCCAGCAGTTTGTCAGACTTCTGGACCCTCTTCCACTCCTGGATCTTATTCTTTCTCTGGGCTTCGCTTACCCTCCTTATCGACAGGTCGATGTGTCCCTTTGCCCGGTCCACGTCCAGGACTTTTGCGACGGTTTTTTGTCCCTCTCTCACGAAGTCCCTGATATTTTTAATCCATGTGGACGCCACTTCCGAGATGTGAATGAAGCCGTCTTTACCCTGATATTCGTCCAGCTTCGCAAACGCACCGTGTGAAAACACCTTGGTTATCGTGCACATCACAAGGTCGTTCTCAGTCGGCAGGTTATGCTTCTTTAGTACCACTCTTCTCACTCCAGAACCGCAACGACCTTTGTAAGAATTTTGGCCTTGCCCCCCCTGGGCTCCGAGAGAGTTCTGCCGCAGACATGGCACTTTACGACAGTGGTAGCGGAGCCAAATATCACCTGTTCATTGTCGCAGTCAACGCATTTCACTCTCAAAAACCTGCTTCTCGGATGCGGAATCACTTCTATGCCTCCACAATCTCGAAAGTCTTGACCCTGAACCCTTTAACGTTGTGGGCCTTGTCGCATGTCTTGCACTTGAGGATTATGCTGACCTTTTTCGTGGGTTTTCCGGCGCCTTTGAGCTGTGGCCTTGGGAATCCTCCATAACCGGCCATGACCCTTCTGAACTGCCTCTGACCGGCCTTGAGCTCCGAGGCCTTTCTCTTCTTTACCTTCAGCACTTCGTGAACGGTGTGCTTCTTGCAGGTCGGGCAGTGCGTCCTCTTCTCTGCTGGCATCTTCATAGTAGCCACTTATTGAAATTGGCCTTATATAGTTTATCCATCTGTATAAAACTCAAAAGCATATAAAAATTGATGTAAATGTTGTTTTCCACAATGAAAATGTAGTTTTACATAATGGAAAGATTTATATACTAGAAGTCAAATATACTTTACATAATGGCAGTAGCGAATGCGAACCCATACGCTCCACCGCCAAGGCAGGGATGGCCTCCTTCCTCTTTTTCCCTTCATCCCTGCCGCCTCTCCACATCAAAGGGGTTCTATCATGAAAAATAATATTAAGGTCCAGCGGGCCATTAAAGATGTGACCCAGGAAGAGCTGGCCCGGAAAGTGGGAGTGACCAGGCAGACGATAAATGCCATAGAAAAAGGAAAATACAATCCGTCTCTGGACCTGGCCTTTAAGCTGGCAGAGCTCTTCGACATGAAGATTGAGGAGCTTTTTTTCTATGGAGGTGATGAGGATGAATAAACTCATGAAGGTAAGGCTTTTTGTTTTTTTGGGGATAGTTCTCCTGGCCTCAATTTCGTACATTTTTCATCTGTTGCCTTACAAGGCAATATGGCTATGGTTCCCGATTCTCGCAGGCATGGATTACTGGCTGAACTGGTATGCGGAGAGGAGGGGTATGATACTCTCGGACGAGATGACAAAGCAGACGGCCGGGAAATCTGCGTTGGTGACCTTCCAGGCGACAATTGCCCTCGTCTTCCTCACAATAGTCTATTATGATTTCTACCAGACCCCGGTAGACCCGCGCTACATACTGGCCTACCTCGCAGGATTCATGGGCATCGTCTTCCTCACCGTCAATACGTACTACAAAATCAAACAAGGGGCCTGGGAGTGAGGGAGATTTAGAACGTTACTATTATATTCTTGCACAGCAATCCTACCTTATGGACGCAAAGGCCCTGATGGACATTTACCGCAAGGAGAGGATGTCCCCGTATCTCCAGGACGTGGGGGAGGATTTTTATGGGGAGGTGGACGGCGTCATAAAAGAGCTGCAGTCACAGTACGAGGAGAGCAAGGGCGAGACCTCAAAGCAGAGCAGGGTCCTTAAAGAGCTCGAAAACGTGGAGTCCGTCATTAAAGACCTGTACGATATCCGTGAGCGGAAGGTGGTGCTGAGCGCGCTCAACTACGTCAGAAGAGAGGGCGAGGAAGTAGAGACGGAAAACCTCACGGAAGAAGAGAAGAAAATGCTCGACGATGTCATCGATATTTTGAAGAAGAACCGGAAAGCGGTCCTGGAAAAGGTCAATAAAAGGAAAGTTAAAAATAGAAGGCCCTCTAAGAAAAAACCGGTTCAGCCGGGCATTAAAAGCTCTCTAGTCACTGTGAGGATTACAAAGGACCTCCCGTCTATAGTCGGAGCGGACGGCAAGGTATACGGAGAATTCAAGGAGGAGGACGTCGTAAGCCTGCCTGATGCGAATGCAAAGGCCCTGATAAAACAGGGCGCCGCTGAAGAGATAAAACTATAGGCTTTACTTTCCCTTCTTCTTGGGCTTTCCTTTTCCTGCCCCGGGCTTTATGACATTCATCCCGATGCCAAGCTCGATTTTCTTGATGTTGTGGACCATCAGCTCCACATCAATCTTCTTTTTACAATGAGGGCACTCGATTGTTTTATTGTCCATTGTCCAGCCTTAAAACACAGGGAGATAAAAACCTTTTGATGAAAAAATGTGGGAGGGAATGGCCTATAGAGCAGGCCAAAAATGAGCTGACGGTCTTTAAATCGGGTAGTAGTAGTTGATCCTGTCCACGCGCTCGCGGTCGAGATACTTGTAGAGCATGTAGTGGTAGATGAACATGTTTATATTGCTCTCATTGGCATCGTATCCCTGTTTGATGAGCCTCCTGGCTATATCTCTGCCTTTTAGCTTCTCACCGCTTTCTACAACGCTCAATATTGCCTTTACTTTGTTTGCCGTGTTTCCAAACTTTCTCATTTTTCCTCATCTTCATTTAAGCGAGCGATTCGTGCTTTGCTGGCTATCTTTATTAACAGAGGATATATTTATAGGTTTTCTGGTAATTATCTGCCTTTGTAACGGAAAAAGAG